>JBOGFV010000226.1:0-11943 GCA_050743525.1 Acidimicrobiales bacterium | reverse complement strand
CATGCTGGGCCTGAACGCCATGCGCCCCATCGTGGCCGCCCGCGGTATCGGACTGGCCGAAGGGGCGTTGATGTACGCCACCGAGTACGTCCAGCAGCGCCAGGCCTTCGGCGGCACCATTGCCGACTTCCAGGGCATCCAGTGGGAGATCGCCAAGTGCGCCGTCGACATCGAGCCGGCCCGCCTGCTCACCTATCGGGCCGCCGAGCTGGCCGACCAGGGCAAGTTCACCAAGGAGTACGTGCCGTACTTGTCGATGGCCAAGTACCACGCCACCGAGCTGGCCGTGCGGGCCTCGGGCCTGTGCGTCCAGCTGCTCGGGGCGGCCGGCTACATGGAGGACCACCCGGCCGAGCAGTGGTATCGGGACGCCAAGCAGCTCACCATCGTGGAGGGGACCTCTCAGGTCCAGCTCGGGCTCATCAGCCGGGGGGTGCTCGACGGCGACCTGTGGTGGGACTGAATGGCAGAGCTCACCTTCGCCGGCCTGGGCGGCTGGTCGGGCGTCCTCGGCCGGCTGAGCTCGGGCGAGCCGCTCAGCACCGAGGAGTCCGAATGCGTCCTCGGCCAGGTCCTCGACGGCGAGGCGACTGAGGCCCAGATCGCGGCGCTGCTCATCGCCCTGCGCGTGAAGGGCGAGACGGTGGATGAGATGGTCGGCTTCGTCCGGTCCATCCTCGCCCACGCCGAGCCGCTCGCCATCGAGGGCGACGTGCTCGACCTCGTCGGCACCGGCGGCGACCGGCTCGGCAGCATCAACGTGACGACTCTGGCCGCCCTGATCGCGGCGGGGGCCGGGGCCCGGGTGTGCAAGCACGGCAACCGGGCCGCTTCCTCCTCGGTCGGCACCGCCGACGTCCTCGAGGCTTTGGGCGTGGTGGTCGACCTCGGCCCGGCCGGGGTGGCCAGCTGCCTCGCCGAGGCCGGGATGGGGTTCTGCTTCGCCCCCCGCTTCCACCCCGCCTTCCGCCACGTCGGCCCGGTCCGCCGCCAGCTCGGGGTGCCGACCGTCTTCAACTTTCTCGGCCCACTGGCCAACCCGGCCCGGGCCCGGCACCAGCTGGTGGGGGTGAGTGACGCCCGCATGGCCGAGACCATGGCCGGAGTCCTCGGGGCTAACGGCAGCCACCGGTCGATGGTCATGTTCGCCGACGACGGGCTCGACGAGCTGAGCGTCACGTCCCCCTCGACCGTGGTCGAGCTGACCGGGGACGGATCGTCCTTCGAGCTCACGACGTGGCGCCTCGAGCCCGGGGACCTCGGGATCCCGGCGGCCACCTTGGACGATCTTTCCGGCGGGGATGCCGCGTTCAACGCCACCGCGATCCGGGCGGTGCTCGACGGCAGGGCGGGCCCGCACCGCGACATCGGGGTGCTGAACGCGGCGGCCGGGCTGGTCGTGGCCGGCTTGACGCCCGACCTGGTCGCCGGGATCGAGATGTCGGCGGCCGCGATCGACAGCGGCGCCGCTGCGGGCGTGTTGGACCGGCTGGTGGCAGCGTCGGCGAAGGCCGCCGCGGCGCAGGCCCAGTCCGTCTAGTTACCGGTCGCGCCCCGGGCCACCGCCAGGATCGACAGATAGGGCCGGGACACGCTCCCGCCCAGTTCCTCGTCGACCAGCCGGGCCAGGCTGTCCATGAGCGCGCTGCGGCGGTCGTCGTCCATGGCGAGGTAGGCCGAGTAGGTCGACAGCAGCCGGACCGCCTCGGTTGCGTCGTAGGACTGCTCCCAGTGGTACGTCCGGACCACCGAAGGCTCGAACCAAGAGCCAGCCGGGTGGGCGCCACCCTTGGGGTCGGCTTCCCCCCACACGAGGCCGATGTCGTCTCCCGCAGCCGTCAGGGCCGTCTCGAGCGACTCGCTGCTTGGCGAGCGTCCGAAGTCGCTGAAGAGGTGCTCATCGTGCAGGTCCTGGCTCATCGCGTTGAGGTCGGCGAAGCCACCGCCGTCGACGGTGCGGGTGGTCGCGAGGGCGAGGTGCCCACCGTCGCGCAGGACCGACGCTGCCTTCGCCCATCGGACCCTGGGATCGACCCAGTGGATGGCGGTCGCCGAGAACACGGCGGTGTAGGAACGGTCGCCCGGCTTCCACGTCTCGAAGGTCCCCGGCTCGACATGGAGGGGAAGGCCGTGGGCCCGCTCCAGCGCGATGCGGGCCATGGTCGGGCCCGGCTCCACCGCGTCGACGACGAAGCCGCGGTCGAGCAGCGAGCGGGTGGCGATCCCGGTGCCGCAGCCGATCTCGAACACCCGGTCCCCCCGCCGGAGGCCGGTGATCGACTCGATGTCGTCGAAGAGCGCGGCCGGGTAGTGGGGACGGATGTCGTCGTAGGTGTGGGCGACCGAGTCGAAGCTGAGGGCGAGGTCGCGGCTGGTGCCGGCCATCGCTACGCGCTGCCGGTCCGCAGGTCGTGCACCGCGACCCGGGCGGTGTGGAGGAGCAGTCCGAAGAACGAGAGCTTGTTGCGGAAGGACAGAGAGCCCAGGGAGGCTCCGCCCTTCTCCACGTTCCTCCAGGGGACCGCGTCGAGACGGGAGTCGACCCGCTCGAGAGCTGCGCCCGCGTCCACCCCTGGAAGGTAAGTGGAGAGGCGGGTCCGGAGCCACTCCGCCATATTCCGGTAACCGAGCACGAAATCGCTCTGTCGGTACGCGATGTCGAAGAACCCGCCGAAGTGGAACAGGAAGGCGCCGGCCAGCTGCTCGGAGGGCGGGACCGACCCGTTCGGGCCGAGCAACGGGGAGACGACCTCGACCTCCAGGCGTTGCTTGTCGCCCAGGCCGCAAGCGCCCCGGACCCGGGCCTGGGTGGCCGGGTCCGGAAAGGCGGCTTCGATCGCGGCCAGCCGGGCGTTGACCTGTTCGACACGCTGGATGTCCCCGAAGATGGTCTGGGCGTGGTTCATGGAGAAGGCGTGAGTCAGCGTCCTCAGCCATCCGGGCTGGGGCTTGTCACCGCCCCACACCGGCGGAGGCTGGGTGGTCGGCTGCGCCTGGTTCGGATGCACCAGCAGGAAGAGCCGGCGATCGTCGGTGGTGATGGCCTGGGCGTCGTCGATCGAGCGGCCCAGCGGCTCGTTGTCCACGGTCCCGCCGTCGGTGTACCAGTACCTCCCGTCCTCGGGGGCGTCGACGGGCCCGTCGCCGAAGGTGAAGTGGGCCCGGACCCGGTCGAGCCGCTTCGGTGGGAAACCGAGCGCGTTCGAACCCGACGCGATGGCGGCCTGCGCGCCGGCGATGAACTGTTCGTCGGTCGTCTGGGAGTCGAAGGTGTCGCCGTAGAAGTCGAGGAATGTCGACGCGGCCACCTCGGCGTTCGGCGCCAGCCCGCGGATCGAGTAATCGAGCCCGGCCAGGCTCCCGAGGGCAAAGGAGAGCCGGATCGGCGTGGCCTGGGGCGTCCCCGGGTCGTTCTCGGGAAGCGAGCCGGTGGCGAGCACCTTGTCGGCCATCGCGTTGAGCGCGTCGGCCGACAGGGGCGAGGCCGTCTTGTGGGTCTTGAGCGCTTTGAACGACACGTTGTTCACCCACGCATCGGACAGGAGCGTGAACGGGTCCACCCGCCGGAGCAGGCCGCGAGCGGCGAGGAGCCCGGTGATCGATCCGGCCGATGCTGCGCCGATGGTGTCGACGACCACGGTGTCGGTGGGCAGCGCCTTGATGGCGATGATCAGGGCGGCGAGGGCGCCGCCCTCGTAGGCGCCGAGCGACACGGCGCCGGGGATGGTCAACGAGAGGCGCAGCCGTGCCATTCGGTCCTCCGAGATGAGCCGAGCCGGATCGGCCCCGAGGCTATCCGGACGCCCTCATTCGCACTCCGCTCGCCGGGCGGCCGACCGACGGGTCACCCGATCCGGACCGAGGCCCCTCTCGACGGCACCGCCCGCCATGTGCGCACGCCGGCCTCGATGACCGTGCCGGGTCGAGCCAGCACGACGATGCATCCGCCAAACCCCGCCCCCGTGACGCGGGCCCCCAACACGCCGGGTCGGGCACCCAGATCCTCGACCATCCGGTCCAGGAGCGGCGTCGAGACCTCGAAGTCGTCGCGGAGCGACGCGTGGCTCTCGGTCATGAGCGCGCCGGCGGCCTCGAGGTCTCCGGTGCCCAACGACGACGCGAACGAACGGACCCGCTCGACTTCGGAGACCACGTGGCGGGCCCGTCGGACAAGAAGTGGGTCGTCGAGGCGAACAACGTCGCCACCGGAGCAGCGTCCGAGCGGCCGCCCGAGGAGCGCCGCCGCGGCTTCGCACTGGGCCCGTCGCTCGGCGTACGGAGAGGCGTCGAGCAGACGCGGTGAACCGGGGTCGACGATCGTGAATTCGGCATCCTCTGGCACCGGGACCTGTGTCGTCTCAAGCGACTCGAAATCGATCAGCGCGGCGTATCCGGCCTGCGCCTGCATTGCCACCAGCGGGTCCATCAGGCCCACGGGGACGCCGATGACGGACTCGGCGCGCTGGCACAGCCGAGCGATCGCAACGGGCTCGGGAGGGGCGCCGAGGACCAGCGCCAAGGCAACCCCGAGCGCGGCACTGGAGGAGAGCCCGACCCCGACCGGGAGATCGGACCGCACTTCGATCCGGCCGCCCGATGACGGGCCGACCTCGCGGATCAGGACCTGGGTCAGCCGGGCCCAACGGGGGACCGCGGTGGCGGTGCCGTTCAGCCCGATCTCGACCGGCTGCGGATCGAGGTCGGTGCGGATCGAGAGGAGTTCGGAGCCGTCGGGACGGAAGCGGGCCTCGACTCCCATCCGAAGGGCCATTGGCAGAGCCAGTCCAGCGTTGTAGTCGGTGTGGTCGCCGATCAAGTTCACCCGGCCGGGAGCATGGGCGCGCCGCTCCGCCCCCAGGCCACTCACCGCGACGAGCCTTGAACGATCGAGAGAGGTTGACTGTCATTCATTCGCGCGAGTCGTTCGCTACTGCAGACCCCAAGAGGACCTGCGATCTACCCATGAACAACTCTCAGGACACCGCGGCGGGTTCAGCCGCGTAGACCGGCAAACAGGTCGTCCTCGGGCACCGGCGACCCCGTGCAGTCGGCCCAGCGGATGAAGGTCTCCTCATCGAACAGCGTATGGAAGATATCGGCAGGCATACGGAGCCAGTGGGTGTTCGACAGCTGGCTCTCGTGCGCGGCCAGCGCAGCACGGTGACGGTCCACCACCATCGATGTGTCGACCGTCGTCGTGATTCGATCGTCGTTCGCATCCATGAATTGGGCACCGCCTATTCCATCGGAACCAGGCGTGAAGGCGGTACGCGCCGCGCGCATGCCTTCCCGAAATCGTTGCGTGCGAGCTGTCAGGTAGACCTTCGAAACCACCTCCGTGCGGTCCAGTGCTGCCATCGAGACGCGGTGAGTCTGGACGTGGTCGGGATGACCGTAACCACCATCGGAATCGTAAGTTACAAGAACATGCGGACGATACCGGTCGATCAGCGACACAAGTCGATCGGCAACCTCATCGATTGGTGCATTGCAGAAGGCATCAGGATGGCGGTTCGACTCCCAACCTGCCATCCCGGAGTCGTGATAGCCGAGCACCTCGAGGTGCCGGACGCCCAGGTGCGCACACGAACGCTCAAGCTCTGCTCTACGCAGCGCAGCCAGGGACACCGGGTCATGGGCGGGCTCGCCCGGATTACTGCGGCCCGGGCCGAAGCCGAGGGCGCCGTCGGTGCAGGTCACCAGCACCGTGCGAACACCCTCGAGCGAGTATCTAGCAAGCACGCCAGGCGTCGAGATGGCCTCGTCGTCGGGGTGAGCGTGCACGGCCATAAGGGTGAGCTCTCCGATCTCGCTCATGCCGCCGGCACCTCCCCTTCAGCCAATTCGTATGCCCCGGTCGCCACCCGCAGCTTGTAATCATGCTCGCCCCGTCCCAGATCGATTGTGCGTACGCCGCGTTCGGGAGCCTGTGCGGCAAGGTCGAGCAACATGACAAGGCCCGGCGAGTACTGGCGCAGGTCGGGGTCATAGGCTGGGAACCACCAGGACAGGCCCGTATGGCCGAGCAGACCGAGGTGCACGGCGGCCAGGCGGTCTCCCGCATGGGTGGTGGCCATCAATGCGGAGCACCCGGCCGATTTGCACCTGAGCAACTCGGTCAGCACGTCGCGAATCCAGCGGTGCTCAAAGCGGTCCCACGTCCCTGTGCGCCGGTATTGATCCGACTTCCACCTGACTAGCGCGGCGAATTCGTCGGCGCCAGCACTCTCCCAGGATGTCGTCACGGGGCCAACCTCCCGTGCGAGTTTCCGACGACGACGAGCAACCTGGGCGATGAGATTCTTGGATCTGGCCCGGACGGATTCGAGAAAGGTGTCGTGCCCGCTGGAAAGGTCGATTGTGGGCGAGCTGTGACGAGCCGCGTGGAACGCTACGAACGGATCCTGGTGGACGGCAAGATGGTCGAACTTCCATACTTCCAATCCGCAGCTGTGGACGAGGCCGCGAGCATCCCAACATAAGTCCCTGTGACATACGACCGCTTGGGTGTCACAGATTGTGGCGCCGATGGGAACACCCAGCGTCGCATCCACTTGGAAGGCGAAATAGCCTGCGACGCCACCATCGTGGAGGACAGCGACGCGGGCGTCGGGCCGAGCGCGACCTACGGCTTGCGCGAACTCTGGCGCAAGGAATGGGCTCCCGAGTCGCTGGTCCTCGCTCTGAAAGCGACGCCAGGCTTCGACGTCGCCGGGACCGAGCTCATCTGGACGGACGACTTCGACATTCATCCCACAGACAAACGTCGTTGAGCAGCATCTGTCAACGACAATTCCTTGCCACACTTGAAGGGTAGTACGGTTGTACTTCGACAAATGCTTGCGCAGCTGTAATTCCACCTTCAGTGCCGCACCTCGTCCTAGGCATTCCCGCTCGTAACGAGGCGTCCACGATCGCCCGGATGGGTGACTCCCTCGAGCAGGGTGCTGCTCTCGTTGGGGAAATGGCCGTCACCGAACTTGTGCTTGCCTACCAGACCAGTGAGGACGACACACTCGCTCACTGGCGCGACCGAACCTCGCGTATCCGTCAGCGAGTGCTCGGATGCGAGCCCGGCGCCACGGGGAAGGGCCGGAACGTCAAGCTGCTGTTGCGCCACTGTGTCGAGCATGAAGCAGACTTGTTGCTTGTCGATGCCGACCTACATCATTACGAACCGTCCAACGTGGCACGGTTCGTATCGGTGGCTTACCGGAACAATCTCGACTTCGTGTTGCCACTCTGGTGCAGACAATGGGGAAGTGCGAACAGCACCAATTATCTCGCGTCGCCCTTGCTGCGCGCTCTATACGGAGCTCGGGTCCGCCAACCCCTCGCCGGTCAGATGTTCATCGGTCACTCGCTGCTCCAGGCACTCGACATCGATGCCCTTCCCGACGACTACGGCATCGACATTGTCCTCACGATGTCGATGCTCGACAGGGGCGGGCGGATCGGCCAGGTTCCCTTGCCTAGGGTTTCGCACACCGAGGGTCCAAGCAACAGTGAGGCGATCATGAGAGACGTCGCGGCCGCGATGCTCACTCGAGTCTCCAACGGCCCGCGATCTGACCGCAGTGACGTGACGTGGCCCGAGCATTACTGGGAGGAGCTGCAATGGCCCTCGGATCTCGAGCCTTCAACGAACGAAAGCGACGGGGCCCGGGGCCGGCTTGTCCCCGGCGAAGCGACATCAGACAGCCCGGAACTCGACGTTGGAGCCAGCATTGCCCAGACGTGGTGCGACGAGCTGGCTGGCGCCGTCCGGGCGGTAGAGCAGGGAACATCGGTCAAGGACGTGGTGGAAAACCTGGTTGAGCCCTTCTTCGCCCATGCCTCCGCTCGTGGCCGTGGAGTTCGGCCTGATCTTGCTCGTGCTGAAGCCTATGTTCACGCCCTAGGCGACTCACTGGCCGAAGCACTGGGGTGACTGAATCAATCGTCATCGCGCCACACCCCGATGACGAGGTCCTCGGTTGCGCTTCCGTGCTTCGTGAGAGTGCAACGACGGTTATCCATCTCAGCGACGGAGTGCCCCCGTGGACACCTGATGATGATGCCACCGCGCTGCGCCAGCGCCGGCACCGTGAGTGTGAGGCTGCGTGGGACACACTGGGGGCCCGAGTGAAGGACGTCGCCGAGATAGGCCTGCGCGACCTCTCGGTATGGCGATCCGTCCCGGCTCTCACGGTGGCGCTATGTGACTTACTTGGAAAGTTGAAGTCGGCGACCGTTCACGTCCCCGCCTACCAGCGGGGCCATCCTGACCATGACGCCGCCTACGTCGCGGCGCTACGTGTCCGCTCCGAATTGACCCACTGCGGTTTGAGCTGGCGGGTATACAGCTTGTACGGCTACGGGCCCGATGAGAGGCTGCACTTTGACCACCTCGACCGTCGGAGCTTCCCCGACGTGGAAGTGTTGGGTGAGGGGCCGGAGGAGCTCGACCGCAAGGCCGCGGCGCTCATGTGCTTCGTGAGCCAGCTCCGCCCAGACTCGATCGTGCAACGCTGGCTCGACCGCCCACAACCAGAGTCGCTTGCGACAATGCCAGCAGCCGCGATCGTTACGCCAGGGGTCAGCTTCTACGAACGCGAACTCGACTTCGCTCGGTATGGAGCTCGCGTGGAGGAAGTCGACAGTCTCCTGGAGCGGCTCCTCCCAGGAAGAGCTCCGTTAGGGTAGACCGACTGCCTCGGGGGATTGCCGTTTGGGTGGGCAGTCGCGAACAGATTCGGGCGCGCTGGTGGGATCCTCGCGCAACCCGGGTGATGCGTCCGGCGGACGGCTGCTAGCCACGGGTGATCACCCACTCGTGGGTCGTGAGCGTGGGCGAACGGTCGTAGGCCAAGAACCGCGCGACGTCCTCCCATATGAGTTGTCGCGCCTCCTCCGAGTCGTAGGACCTCGTGAGGGCATCGTCGAGGGTGCGATAGTGGATCTCGCCGAAGCCGTTCCAGTCTGGCGAGATGTCGGCGAGTGGCTCGCCGAGGTGATTCTGCACGTAGTGCCAGAACCCGGGCTGCCGCGCCACCGCCAGCGGCCCATGGTGTTCCCGCCAGTGCTGGCTGAAGGCCTCCTGAGTGAGGTCGGTGCGTCGGCGCAGGAAGGAGATCATCTTGAATCCCGGTGATTGTGTCCCGGACGGCCAAGTGCGGTCGTAGTCCTTCTGAACGACCTCCTCGACGTGGTACGCACCAACCAACCGGCTACCGGCAGGGAGGGTCATCGACAGCGCGGTGTCGGCGTCGGTGTCCCACAGCGCGATGACGGCCCGCTCCTCCTGTTGGGTCATGAGGTCGGAGCCCAGGGCCTCAAGCTCACTGTCTGGGAGGCGGACGTCGAGCGTCGCTCGGCTGGCGGCGCCCGTGTCGACCACCTTGGCCAACAGTTCGACGCCATCGGTTGCGAAGGCGTCCCTGTCGCCATCGAACGCGACGGTCGCGAGCACTTTCATAGGTTTCCCCTTGCGGCTCGACCGCGGCGAAGTGCAGCTCGCGCCCGCGCGCGTCCAGCGTCCCGAGGAACTTACCGTGGGTCACGACGAAGCGGGCAAGGCACCGAAGACAAAGCGGCCGACGGAGATCCCGCTACCGGACGGTGCCGTGAGCATTTTGTGGAGCCGGTCAAGCACGAGGATGAGTGGGGCTACGGCGACGTGTTCTCCAGCGGCTAGCCATCGCAGGTACAGCTCATAGCGAATGGGCGGCCTACAAGCGGGCCATCGACCAGGTGAAGGTCGCAAATTCAACCTGAGTGTCCCACTACACCCTGGCCGGCGCTGCCTCGTCCTCACGACGTCCCCCTCGGGGTAGATGGCCTGACCGCCACAGTCTCCGAAGGTTGTTCGGCGGAGCGCCGCGGCGACTGGGGTCATTGTCGACCTCTACGGGCAAGGGTCCGCGGGCATCGGTCGCACACCGGGGCCAATCGGTTTGACCGCCCCCGCCCCGCCCGCGACCATCGACCCATGAGCGGACCATTGGGCGGGGTGAAGGTGATCGAGCTGGGCGGGATCGGCCCGGTGCCCTACGGGTCGATGCTGCTGGCCGAGGCGGGAGCCGAGGTGCTGCGGGTCACCCGGCCGTCCGCCCCCTCTGGCCTCGGCACGGCCGGCTCGGAGCTTCTGCTGCGCAGCCGCACCTCGATCGGGGTCGACCTCAAGAGCGAGGGCGGGGTCAATCTGGTCCTCGACCTGGTCGAGCGGGCCGACGCCCTGGTCGAGGGGTTCCGGCCCGGGGTGGCCGAGCGGATGGGTCTCGGCCCTGACAAGTGCTTGGCCCGCAACCCGCGTCTGGTCTACGGACGGATGACCGGGTGGGGCCAGGACGGGCCGTGGGCCGACGTGGCCGGCCACGACATCAACTACATCTCGATCGCCGGCGCCCTGTGGCCGATCGGCCGGAAGGGAGAGCGGCCGACCCCGCCGCTCAACCTGGTCGGGGACTTCGGCGGCGGCGGGATGCTGCTTGCCTTCGGGGTCGCCGCCGCCCTCCTCGAGGCGGCCCGCTCGGGCCAGGGCCAGGTCGTCGACGCCGCGATGGTGGACGGGGCGGCCTCGCTCTCCACGATGCTGTACTCGCACCGGGCCTTGGGGATCTGGGAGGACGAGCGGGGGGTCAACATCCTCGACACCGGTGCTCCCTTCTACGAGGTCTACGACACCGCCGATGGCAAGTACTTCTCGGTCGGGGCGATCGAGTCGCAGTTCTACGCGGCGCTGATCCAGGGCCTCGGGCTGGACGCCGCCGACCTGCCACACCAGATGGACCGGTCCAAGTGGCCCGAGACCAAGGAGCGGTTCGAGTCGATCTTCAGGTCCAAGACCCGCGACGAGTGGGCGGCCATCTTCGACGGGGTCGACGCCTGTGCCACCCCGGTGCTGTCGCCCGCCGAGGCCAACCGCCACCCGCACGTCGAGGCGCGCAGCACCTTCTTCGAGATGGATGGGGCGGTGCAGCCGTCCCCGGCGCCGCGCTTCAGCCGGACCCCCGGCGCCGCCGGCCCAGGGACCTATGTCACCGGCGAGGACGCCGACGCGGCGGTCGAGGGGTGGGGGATCGACCGCAGCACGGCCGCGAACCTGCGCGAGGTTGGCGCGCTGGCCTGAACCTCACAGGTTGACGACCGGGCAGGTGACCGTCCGGGTGATCCCCTCGATCCGCTGGACCTGGCTCACCACCAGCCGGGCGACCTCGTCGATCGAACCCGCCTCGAGCAGCGCGATCACGTCGTAGGGGCCGGTCACGTCCTCCGCCGAGACCACGCCCTCCATCTCCCGCACCAGCCGCGTCACATCGGCGGCCTTGCCGACATCGGTCTGAACGAGGACGTACGCGTGGACGGCCATGGGCGCTCCTTGTCCGCTGGGAACGACCACGTTATCTCCGGCCCGTGGGCCGTTCCGGGGCCGACCCGGTCGCCTCCCTGGCGCCGTTCGGGCACCGAGGGCCACCTACTGTTGGCCCGTGGCCCTTGGCGACCGGGTTGACCAGTTCCGCGCCCTCGCCCGCCAGGCGCTGTCCGACCTGTTCGACCAGTCCCAGCCGTTCGGCCGGCTGGCCCTGGTCCAGGTGCTCATGCTGGCCGGCGACACCCTGGTCACGATCTCGCTGGCCGAGTCGCTCTTCTTCTCCATCTCGCCACACGAGGCGAAGAGCAAGGTCCTCCTCTACCTCCTGCTGACCCTGGCCCCGTTCGCGGTGGTCTCGCCGCTGCTCGGCCCGCTGATCGACCGGAGCAAGGGGGCCCGGCGGGCCACCGCGGTGGCCTCGGCGGTCGGCCGGGCGGTGCTGTGCCCGATCATGGCCACCGATGTGCACAGCCTGCTCCTGTTCCCCGAGGCCTTCCTGGTCCTCATCTTCTCAAAGCTGTACCTGGTGACGCGGGGAGCACTCGTTCCCGAGATGATGTCGCTCACCGTCGCGCCGGCCGGGCCCGGCC
>JBOGFV010000225.1:0-6929 GCA_050743525.1 Acidimicrobiales bacterium | reverse complement strand
AATGAAGGCACGAAGGCCAATCAATTAGTGGGTCACGCTCGCGTCACCGACCTCACAGCTCAGCAAAAGTCACCAGGCTGCGCTTGGATCCTCACAGCCAATAAGGGAACGCGCGGTGTGCTACGCGTGGTGACCCGTTGGCGGGTAGTTCAACTGGCAGAACGCCGGACTTTGGATCCGGAGGTTGGAGGTTCGAGCCCTCCCCCGCCAGCCGATGGGGGCTCAGGCCCCGGCGGCCGCCAGGGCCGGCCCGCACTGGTGGTCGCCGGTCACGAGGTGGCGCCAGTCGGGTCGGTCCCGTGCGTCGAAGAAGACGATGTCGTAGCCGCAATTCCGGCACTGCGCCATGACCTGGTCACGGCGCCCACTGGTGCTGAACGTCTGAGTCCCCGGCTCTGCGTATGTCCCCGACACTCCGAGAGACAATATGGCCCGGCCCCGGCGGTGACAAACGGCCCTGGCCGGGTGACGAATCGGGCCGCCGCTACCAGCGCTTGGGCCGGCCGCTGGCGTCGAGCTCGGCCAGGTAGCGGTTGTAGGCCGCCAGCTCGGCGTCGGCCTCCGGATCCGGCGCCGGTCCCGGGTCCGCGGCCCTCGACCCCGCTCCCCCCGGGGCCATCTGTTCGTGGACCAGCCGCCACCACATGGACGCGCCGTAGACGGCGAAGAACGGCCACTCGAACACGTAGGCCCAGCTGAGGTCGTTGCCGGAGAGGGCCCGGTGGACCTGCCAGTCGCAGAGGATCGCGCTGGCCGCGACCAGGATGGCCAGCGCGACGTGCATGCCGATCGCCCTCGGGGAGAACCACCCGCTGCGCACGAAGAGACGCTATCGCCGGGCACCGAGACGGCCTCGCCGCCGCATGAGCATCACGGGCCGGTTGTGGGAAGAATGAGGCATGACCGTGAGAAGACCGCTTCACGCCATCGTGCTGGCCGCCGGCGAGGGGACCCGGATGCGCTCGGAGCGGCCCAAGCCGCTGCACCGGCTGTGCGGTCGGCCCATGGTGCTGCACGTCCTCGACGCGTTGGCCGAGCTCGAGCTCGACCGGGTCGTCGTGGTGGTGGGCCACGGTGCCGAGTGGGTCACCAAGACCCTGGCCGACGAGGCGCCCCCGGCCCTCAAGATCGAGTTCGTCGAGCAGACCGTCCAGCGGGGCACCGGCGACGCCACCGCCGTCGCGCTGACGGGGCTTCCCGAGGACGATGAGGACGCCGACGTGGTCGTCCTCCCCGGCGACACCCCGCTCCTGCGTCCGCCGACGCTGGCGGCGCTGGTGCGTCACCACCGCTCCACCGAGGCCGCCGCGACGCTCCTCACCGCGGTGGTCGACCGCCCGGCCGGCTACGGCCGGGTCGTGCGGGCCAACGAGGAGCGGGTGGTCCGGATCGTGGAGGACGGCGACGCCACCGACATCGAGCGGCAGATCGACGAGGTCAACACCTCCATCTACTGCTTCCGGCGGGCGCTGCTGCCGCCGGCGCTGCGGCGACTCAGCCCGTCCAACGCCCAGGGCGAGTACTACCTGACCGACGTCGTCGAGGTCCTCTCGGGGGCCGGCTACTCGGTGGGGGCCATGGTCATCGACGACCCGGTCGAGACGGCCGGCGTCAACGACCGGGCCCAGCTGGCCGCAGCCGAGGCCGAGGTGCGCGACCGCATCAACGAGCGGTGGATGCGACGCGGCGTCACCATGTGGGACCCGGAGCGCACCTACGTCGACACGACCGTCGAGCTCTCGACCGACGTGGCCCTGTGGCCCGGCGTGGTGCTGCGGGGCGCGTGCGTGGTCGGCCGGGGCGCCGAGATCGGGCCGGACACCACGCTCATCGACACCGAGGTGGGGGAGGGCAGCGAGATCCGCTATTCGATGTGCGAGCGGGCCAGCATCGGGTCCAACGCCCACATCGGCCCGTTCGCGTCCCTCCGACCCGGCGCCGCGGTGGCCGACGGCGAGGCCGTCGGGCCCTTCGAGTCCCGGCCCTGCTGAGCCCGCCGGCACCCCGGCTCCGCTCGAGGGCCGCCGACTAGGTTCTGACCCCGTGGAGCTGATCCCGAAGCGGAAGCTCGAGCTCATGTCGGGACGCTCGAACCGACCCCTGGCCGAAGCCATCGCCGATCACCTCGGGGTGCAGCTGGGGGAGCCCAACCTCCGAGAGTTCGCCAACGGCGAGGTCCACTGTCGCTATGACTCGTCCATCCGGGGCAGCGACCTGTTCATCATCCAGACCCACGGCGGGCCGGTGAACGACTCCCTGATGGAGCAGTGGATCATGATCGACGCGGCCAAGCGCGCCTCGGCCAAGACGATCACCGCGGTCTGCCCCTACTACGGCTACGCCCGCCAGGACCGCAAGTCGACCGGCCGCGAGCCCATCACCGCCAAGCTGGTCGCCAACCTGTTCCAGTCGGCCGGCGCCGAGCGGGTCATCAGCGTCGACCTGCACTCCGGACAGATCCAGGGCTTCTTCGACGTCCCCTTCGACCACCTGACCGCCGCCCCGGTGCTCGAGGAGTACCTGCGCACCCGCGTCGACGGCGAGGTCGTCATCGTGGCCCCGGACTCGGGAAGGGTGAAGGTGGCCGAGCGCTACGCGCAGGTCCTCAACGCCGACCTCGCCCTCGTGCACAAGCGGCGGCCCAAGGGCACCTACAACCAGGTCGAGGTGCGCCATGTGGTCGGCGAGGTGGAGGGCCGCCATTGCGTGATCATCGACGACATGATCGATACGGCCTCGACGATCTGCGCGGCCGCCGAGCGACTGGCCGACTCGGGGGCCGGGGAGGTCTGGGCCATGGCCACCCACGGGCTGTTCTCGGACCCGGCCGTCGACCGGCTCGAGAAGGCGCCGATTGACCGGGTGGTGGTGACCGACACGCTGCCGGTCCCGACCGACCGCCGCTTCGACAAGCTCGAGGTCCTCTCGGTGGCCAAGATCATCGCTGACGCCATCGACGCGGTGTTCGAGGAGACCTCGGTGTCGGAGATCTTCGGAGGCGCCAACCTGGTGTGACGCCCCGCCCCGGTCGAGGCCGGGCGGACGGCGGAGTAGCCTGAGGGGCCGTCTCCGGCCGCCCGGCGCACCGGCGCGGGCCCCGCACCGGCCGGCAGGTTCGAACGACCGGCGCCAGCCTCCGCCGGCGTCCACGAGGAGAGTCCGATGCCCGAGATCGTGTTGGAGGCCCAGGTGGGCCGGGTCAGCGGGACACGCGCGGCCCGCCGGCTGCGTCGGGACGGCTTCGTGCCCGGCACCGTCTACGGGCACGGGACCGAGCCGGTGTCGGTGGCGGTCGGGGCCCGGGACCTGCGCAATGCGCTGTCCGGAGACGCCGGCACCAACGCGCTCCTTTCCTTGCAGGCCGGGTCCGAGACCTACCTGACGCTGGCCCGGGAGCTCCAGCGCCACCCGGTGAAGGGCAGCGTCACCCATGTCGACTTCGTGATCGTCCGACGCGACGAGGTGATCTCCGCCGAGGTCCCGCTCAACCTCATTGGCGAGGCCACCGAGGTCCAGCACGGCGACGGGATGGTCGAGCAGCAGCTGTTCACCCTTCCGGTGCGGGCGGTCCCGAGCGACATCCCGAACTTCGTCGAGCTCGACATCTCCGGGCTCACCATCGGCGCGTCCCTGCGGGTCGCCGACCTCACCCTGCCCGACAGCGTCACCATCGACATCGACCTCGAGACCACCGTCGCGATCGGCCAGCCGCCGCGGGTCGAGGTGGTGGAGCTGGTCGAGGGCGAGGAGGGCGCCGTCGAGGGCGAGGAGGGCGCCGCTGCTGGCGAGGCGGCCGAGTCCGCCGAGGCCCCGAGCGCCGCCGCCGGCTCGAGCGGCGAGGGGTAACCCCCTGCGGCGGCTGCTCTCGGGCCGCCGGTCGGCCGAGGGGCGCCGCGGCACCCCGGCCGACCTGCTGGTCATCGGCCTCGGCAACCCCGGCGCCGAGTTCACCGGCACGCGCCACAACGCCGGTGCCGACGCGGTCGCCGAGTTGTCGCGCCGGCACGGCAGCGGCCAGCTCCGGCCGATGAAGGGGCAGCGGGCGAGCGTCGAGGAGGTGCGCATCGGCGACAAGCGCGTCGCGCTGGCCGTGCCGACCACCTACATGAACGAGTCCGGCAACGCGGTCGGGCCCCTCGTCCGGCGCTTCGGCATCGAGGATCCCGAGTCGCTGGTGGTCGTCCACGACGAGCTCGACCTGCCGCCCGGTGGCTTCCAGGTCAAGCTGGGCGGCGGGCTGGCCGGGCACAACGGGCTGCGCTCGGTGAGGGCCCACCTGCACACCGAGGATTTCGTGCGCATCCGCATCGGCGTCGGCAAGCCCCATGGCGACGGCGCCGACCACGTGCTCAACCGGCCGTCGCGCTCGGACCGGGGGCTGCTCGACGAGACGACCACCCGGGCCGCCGACGCCGTCGAGCTGATCGCGGCGTCGGGCGTGGCGGCCGCCATGAACCGCTTCAACACCAAGCTTCCAGAGGGCTGACCCCGGTGCCCGCCCCCGAGGCCGCCGCGGCCGGCCCGCTCCGCGCGCTGCCGCCGCTCCTGCGCTCGAGCCCGGCGCTGGCCGACGTGCTCGGCCGCGCCAACGCGACCTTGGCCGTCTCGCACACCGTCCGCCCGTTCGTGCTGGCCGGGCTCACGCACCTCTCGGGCCAGCGGCCGCTGCTCGTGGTCACGCCGACGGTCGCCGACGCCGAGCATCTCGTCGACGACCTGCGCTGCTTCGTCGAGGAACCGGCCTCGGTGGCGTTCTTCGCGCCGTGGGAGACGCTCCCGCTCGAGCGGGTCAGCCCCGACGTCCACACCATGGGCGAGCGGCTCGCCGTCCTGTGGCGACTGTTCGGTGACGGGACCGATGGGCCGGACCTCGACATCGTGGTCGCGCCGGTCCGGGCGGTCCTGCAGCGGCTCGGCCCCTGGCGCGAGGCGGCCCGCCCCGTGGTGGTCCGCACCGGCGAACCGCTGGACCAGGCCGGGCTCCTGGAGCGGCTGGTGGAGATGGGCTACCGGCGCGAGCACCAGGTCGAGCACCGGGGCGAGGTGGCGGTCAGGGGCGGGATCGTCGATGTCTTCCCCTCGACCGCCGAGGGCCCCGTCCGCATCGACCTGTGGGGGGACGAGGTCGACCGGCTCACCGCCTTTGACGTCGGCGACCAGCGCTCCACCGGCGACCTCGGGGCCTCGGTCATCTACGGCTGCCGCGAGCTGCTGCCCAGCGCCGCGGTGCGGGCCCGGGCCGGCGCGCTCGGCCAAGGCGGCGAGTTCAGCCGGGGCCAGTGGGAGCGCCTGGCCGCCGGCCAGATCTTCGACGGCATGGAGGCGTGGCTGCCGTGGCTGGTGGAGGGCGAGTCGCTCCTCACCGACCTGCTCGGGCCGGACGCCCAGATCGTGTTGTCCGAGCCGCGCCGGCTGCGCGACCGGGCCGTCGAGGTGTACGAGGAGGAGGGCGCGCTGACCGAGACCCTCGCCAACACCTGGGGCGCCCGCTCCGCCGACGGCGAGATGCCGCGCCTGCACCTGGCCTTCGACCGACTGCTGTCGGACACGGCTGCGCCGGTGCTGTCGATGCCGCCGGTGGCCGATGGCCCCGACACCCCGGCCGTGGCCGGGCGCGGTCTCGGCGTCGTGGCTGGGGACGCCACCCGGCTCGCCGAGCAGCTGGTCGCGCTGTCGGGCCAGGGCGTTCCGGTCGTGCTGTGCACGGCCAGCGCGCTGGCCGCCGCCCGGCTCAGCGACGTGTTGGCCGGCGAGGGGGTCCGGGCCGAGGTGGCCACCGTGGCCCAGCCGCGGGCGGGCGTCACGATCGTGGTGGCGCCGCTCTCGGCGGGCTTCGTCCTCGACCAGCCGGCCCTCGCCGTCCTCGGCGAGGCCGACATCACCGGCCGGCGGGGCCCCCACCGCCGGCCCCGCCCCCGGGCCCGGCCGACCGACGGGTTCTTCGACGATCTCGCCCCGGGCAGCTACGTGGTGCACCGTCAGCACGGGGTGGCCCGCTACGCGGGGGTCACCACCCGCACCACGGCCGGCGCCACCCGCGACTACCTGGTGCTCGAGTATCGGGGGAGCGACCGCCTGTACCTGCCGGTCGACCAGATCGACGCCGTCACCCCGTATACGGGCGGGGAGGCGCCGACCCTGTCGAAGATGGGCGGGGCCGACTGGCAGCGCACCAGGGCGAGGGCCCGAGCGGCGGCCGGCGAGATCGCCCAGGAGCTCGTCGACCTGTATCGGGCCCGGGCCAGCGTCGCCGGCCACTCCTTCGCCCCCGACACCCCTTGGCAGCGCGAGCTCGAGGCCGCCTTCCCCTACCAGGAGACGCCGGACCAGGATCGGGCCATCGCCGAGGTGAAGTCCGATATGGAGTCCGAGCGCCCGATGGACCGGCTCGTCTGTGGCGACGTCGGCTTCGGCAAGACCGAGGTGGCGCTGCGGGCCGTGTTCAAGGCGGTCCAGGACGGCCGGCAGGCCGCGGTGCTGGTGCCGACCACGCTGCTGGCCAGCCAGCACTTCGCGACGTTCTCGGACCGCTACCGAGGGTTCCCGGTCCGGGTCGAGATGCTGAGCCGGTTCCTCTCCAACGCGCAGGCGGCCAAGGTGGTCGAAGGGCTGGCCGACGGCTCGGTCGACGTCGTGGTGGCCACCCACCGCCTGCTCGGTCAGGACGTGCGGTTCAAGCGGCTGGGGCTCCTGGTGGTCGACGAGGAGCAGCGCTTCGGCGTCACCCACAAGGAGGCGGTGAAGGCCATGAGCCATGGCGTCGACGTCCTCACCATGACGGCAAGTCCCATCCCGCGCACCCTCGAGATGGCGCTGACCGGCATCCGCGACCTCTCGATGGTGAACACGCCCCCGGCCGACCGCCGGCCGATCCTCACCTACGTCGGCGAGCAGGACGACGCCGCCGTGTCGGAGGCGCTCCGCCGGGA
>JBOGFV010000224.1:0-4987 GCA_050743525.1 Acidimicrobiales bacterium | reverse complement strand
GACGTCGGCTGGCTGGAGCCCGAAGGCTGGGTGCACCTCACCGACCGCCTGAAGGAGATGATCAAGGTCAGCGGCTTCCAGGTGGCACCGGCCGAGATCGAGGCGGTGCTGCACGGCCACCCCGCGGTGGTCGACTGCGCGGTGTTCGGGGTGCCCGACGAGCGGGCCGGAGAGGTCCCGGTGGCGGCGGTGCGCTTGGAGCCGGGCTCGACGGTCGCTTCCGACGACCTCCAGCGCCTCGTCAGCGACTCGCTCGCCGCCTACAAGCGCCTCCAGGCCATCGTCTTGGTCGACTCCATCCCGCGGACGGCCTCGGGCAAGGTCCTCCGTCGCACCCTGCGGGACCAGTGGGATCACACCGGGTCGCCGGTCACGAGGGCGGGCTGAGTGGACGTCCGCCTCTCACCCGAGCAGCTCGCGTTGCGGGACTCCGCTGCGCAAATGGTCGATCGGCTGGGCCCGCAGACGGTGGCGCAGCTTGACGACACCGAGCGCGCGGTGAAGCTTGATGCGGGCGTGACGGCAGCGGGTTGGCGGGAAATGCGGACGCCAAGCGAAGACGGGAGCCCATGGGCATCTGCGGTCGAGGTTGCGGTCGTCGCCGAGGAGTTGGGCCGTGGGTTGGCCGACACGGCCTTCCTTGGTCCCACCATGGCGGCCGACCTCCGCCGCCTGGCGGGTGCGCCGGCGTCGACTGCCCCCGAGACGATCGCCCTCGGTGCTGACCTCGCCGAGACCGTTCGCTCGACCGCCGGGACCCTCGTGGCGGGTGCGGTCGCCGTCGACGCGGCTGGTTGCACGACGGCGCTCGTCTTGATCGCAGACGGCGACGGCTATGGGGTCGGGGACGTCGTGTTGGACGACCGCGTCGACGGGGTCGACCTCACACGCCCGGCCGCGGCGTGCCGCGGCGAGGTCCGCCCACTCGACGGCCAGTCCCGGCTTCTCCACGACAGTGACCTCGCCACCTGGCAGAGTCTCGCCCTCGCAACCACCTGCGCCGACCTCGTGGGAGTCATGCGGGGTGCGCTCGCGCTCAGCACGGACTACGCCCGCACGAGGCGCCAGTACGGCGCGCCGATCGGGTCGTTCCAGGCGGTGCAGCACCTGCTCGCCGATGCGTTGGTCGCCATGGAAGGGTCCCGGAGCGTCGCGCTGCACGCGGCCTGGGCGGTCGACGCGCTGGACGGACCCGACGCCCTCGCCGCAGCATCCGCCGCCAAGGCCTACTGCACACGCGCCGCTCGCTCGGTGTGCGAGACGGCCATCCAGGTGCACGGCGGCATCGGCAACACCTGGGAGTGCCTGGCCCACGTCTACCTGCGTCGAGCGCTGCTCTCCTGCGATGTGCTGGGCGGGCTCGGCGCCAACCTCGGGCGGGTGCTCAGGGCGCGGGGCATCGGAGGCGACGATGGACTTCGCTGACTCGAACGAGGAGCGTGAGTTCCGTTTGCGCCTGCGGGAGTGGCTCCGCCACAACAATCCGGGACTTCCACCCTCGTCGACCTCCGACGCGTACTGGGCTGGCCAGGCGGCCTGGCACCAGGCCCTCTACGACGCGGGTTTCTTCGGCTTGTCGTGGCCTACGGAGGTCGGCGGGCACGGCCTTCCCAGCGTCTACGACGTGATCCTCGACGAGGAGCTCATCGCGGCCGGCACCCCGCCGAGGCCGAGCGTCGGCTACCTGGTGCAGGGACTGCTCGAGCACGGGAACGAGGACGTCCAGCGCCGCTTCCTCCCGGGACTGGTGAGTGGCCGGGAACGCTGGTGCCAGGGGTTCAGCGAGCCCGACGCCGGGAGCGACCTGGCGTCGCTACGGACCGTCGCGGTGCCCGACGGCTCCGAGTACGTGATCACCGGGCACAAGGTGTGGACGAGCTATTCGGACGCCGCCGACTGGTGCCTCGTCCTCGCCCGAACCGACCCCGAGGTGCCCAAGCACCGTGGGATCTCCGCGTTCGTCGTTCCGATGCGCCAGGCCGCCATCGAGCAGAGGCCGCTGCGAATGATCAACGGGATCACCCGCGAGTTCGGCGAGGTCCTCTTCGAGGGGGCCCGGGTCGACGCGGCCAACATGATCGGGGCGCCCGGGGCCGGATGGCGCCTGGCCATGACGGTCGTCAGCCACGAGCGTGAGCCTGGTGAGCTGGGATTCGTAGCCCGCTACGGCAAGCTCGCGAACGAGCTCGCGCACCTGGTCGAGGCGGAGCCCGACGGCTTCGGTCCGGAGCAGCGGCGAGACCTGGCGTGGGCGCTGGTCGAGGTCGAGATGCTCCGTTGCCACGTGAGTCGACGGCTCTCGGAACGGCTGGACGGGGTCACGCACGGGCCGGAGGGATCGGTCGACAAGCTACTCATGACCGGGACCGAGCAGACTGTCGGCCACGCCGGGCTCTCGATCGGCGGTGCCGGTCGCCCGGGCCAGGACGACACCTGGCTCAAGGTGTACCTCTACAGTCGGGCCCAGAGCGTCATGGGGGGCACCTCGCAGATCCAGCGAAATCTCATCGCAAGCCGAATCCTGGAGTTGTCCACGTCATGAGCGCATACGAACTTCCCGGGGAGCTGCAGGTCCGGGCGGAGGGACCGATCCGAGTGATCACCCTCAACCGGCCGGAGCAGCTCAACGCCACCAACCACGTGCTCCATGCCGGTCTGGCCGCGCTGTTTCCCCAGCTCGATGCTGACACCGAGGCACGTGTCGCGGTGCTGACGGGGGCTGGGCGCGCCTTCTCGGCCGGCGGCGACTTCTCGTACATCGACGAGCTTTCCCGCGACCCCGAACTCAGGCACCTCACCCTCGCCCACGGCCGCCAGATCGTGACCGGGATGGTGCGCTGCCGTGTGCCGATCATCGCCGCTGTCAATGGCCCGGCGGTCGGCCTCGGGTGCAGCCTCGTCGCACTGTCGGACATCGTCTTCATGGCCGAGAGCGCGCACCTCGCCGACCCCCACGTGGCGGTGGGGCTCGTCGCGGCGGACGGAGGTCCGGTCGTGTGGCCGCTGCTGATCAGCCTCCAGCTGGCCAAGGAGTACGCGCTCACCGGTGAGCGGATCCCGGCGAAGCGGGCGGCCGAGATCGGTCTGGTCAACCACGTGTGTCCCGACGATGAGGTGCTCGATCGGGCGATGGCCTGCGCAGAGCGCATCGCCCGGTTGCCGAAGGGTGCCGTCGAGGACACCAAGCGGATCGTCAACATCCAGCTCGAGCGAGCCGTCCTGGCCGCTCTCGACTTCGCCCTGACCGCCGAGGATCGCTCGTTCAGCACTCCCGAGCTCCGGGCCAACCTCGACCGGCTCCTCGAGCGCGAGAAGGCCGACTAACCCACGCCGCGATCAGAGCCAGCAAGCGTGGCCGAGCCTTCGGTCCTGGTCTCAGCGAGCCACCCACCCAGGGCCTCGCCGGCTGCGAGCACGTGGGCTTCGGCGATAGCCCGGGCGGCCGTGCCATCGCCTCGCTCCATCGCATCCAGGAGCTCCGCGTGCTCACGACGGCTCCGCTGTTCCTGCTCGGGGAAGAGCTCGAAGTAGTTGCTTGGGACCACCCGCACCGCTTGGCGCAGGTGAGCGATGAGGCGCGGCGAGCGGGCCGTGACGTTGAGGGATCGATGAAAGCGGCGGTTGGCCGCCACGACATCGTCGGAGGCGTCGATGGCCGCGGCGAGTTCGTGCAGCTCCTCCAGCCCGGCCGGCGCGATGCGCGACGTCGCCAGCTCGGCCGCCTTGCCGGCCAAGGCGGCCAGGATCGCGAAGTTGTCGACGGCATCCTCGGCGGTGACGCCGACGACGGTCACCGCGCTGCGAGGGGTGATCTCGACGAGTCCTTCGTAGGAGAGCTCGAGGAGGGCCTCGCGCACCGGCGTCCGGCTGATCCCGAACTCGGCGGTGAGGCGATCGAGATCGAGGCGATCGCCGCGGCGAAGTTGCCCGGTGAGGATTCGGTCCCGCAACTCGGTCGTTGCCTGGGCCCTGACGGTGGCGCTGATCAGTTTGATATCTAAAATATTACACCTTAGACTCCGCTCAGCAAGCGAGAGGAGGTGCGATGACCAACGGGATCGGCCGGCAGATGGCGCTCGTGGGGTTCATGCAGGCCGGCAACGCCACGGTCTATGCCGGCTCGTGGCGTCATCCGGCCACCGAGCACGGGTTCCTCTCGGCGACCTACTACGAGAAGCTGGCCCGGACCCTCGAGGAGGGTTGCTTCGACCTGATGTTCTTCGACGACCGCCTCGCCATGCCGGGCATCTACGGCGGGTCGGTGGCCGAGGCGGTGCGGACCGGAGCCCGGCCGGTGAAGCTCGACCTGAGCATCGTCCTCGGCGTCGCGGCGGCGGTCACCGACCGGATCGGGCTCGGGGCCACCTACTCCACCACCTACTACTCGCCCTTCCATGTCGCCCGAACCTTCGCCACTCTTGACCACCTCTCGGGCGGTCGGGCAGCGTGGAACGTGGTCACGTCGGTCAACGACAGCGAGGCCCAGAACTACGGGCTGAAAGGGGTGCTGCCCCACGATGCCCGTTACGACCGGGCCGACGAATTCCTCGAGGCGACGACGGGGCTGTGGGACAGCTGGGACGACGATGCGCTGGTCCTCGACCGAGCGACGCCAGTGTTCGCGGACCCGGCCAAGGTGCACGATCTGGACTACGACGGCGAGTGGTTCAAGGTCCGGGGCCCGCTCACGGTGCCGCGTTGCCCCCAGGGCCGGCCGGTGCTGCTGCAGGCGGGTTCATCCGGGCGGGGTCGCGAGTTCGCAGCGCGATGGGCCGAGCTCATCTTCACCGGGGATCCGGGCATCGATATCGCCCGCTCTCACTACAAGGACCAGAAGGAGCGCATCGGGGAGCTCGGCCGGAACCCGGATTCGGTGAAGATGCTCCCGATGGCCTATACCGTCGTCGGCGAGTCGAAGGCTCACGCCGAAGAGCGAGAGCAGATGTTCCTCAACGATCTCGTCGACCCGATGGCATCGCTCACCCTC
>JBOGFV010000223.1:0-4867 GCA_050743525.1 Acidimicrobiales bacterium | reverse complement strand
ACCCAGCCCTCGGGGCGCTCGGCCGAACCCAGCCGGCCGAGGCACAGGGGCCGGAACCCGTGGGGATCGCGCACTCCGTAGAGATGGGTCGCGTCCATGAGAACGAAGGAGAAGGCACCGGCCAGCTCGGGGATGACGGCCTGGAGGGCCGGGACCAGCTCGCCGTGGGCCGGGTCGCCGGCCCCGGCACTGAACGCCGTCGCCAGCAAGCCGGCGACCACGTCGCTGTCCGAAGCGGTCATCCCGGGCAGCATCCCGGCCCGTTCGAACAGGGCATCGGTCTCGGTGAGATTGCCGTTGTGGCCGAGCGCGAACCCGGCCCGGCCGACCGGCCGATAGGCCGGCTGGGCGTTGGACCAGTCCGAGCTCCCGTGGGTCGAGTACCGGGTGTGGCCGATCGCGAGATGGCCCTGGAGACCGGACAGGGTTCGCTCGTCGAAGACGGTGGCCACGAGGCCCATGTCCTTGACGACGGTGATGGTCTCCCCGTCGCTCACCGCCATCCCGGCCGACTCCTGGCCGCGGTGCTGCAGCGCGTAGAGACCGTCGAAGGTGAGTTGGGCCACCGAACGTCCCGGGGCGTAGACCCCGAAGACCCCGCAGGCTTCTTTCATGCTCGGCCCTCTAACTCCGATCGCTCCCCGCGCCGGCCGCCGCAACCCACGCCGCTCATCGTGGCCGGCGGTCGCGACACGGCGAGTCTGGCACAGGGCTAGGGCCCCTCGGCCGGACCACCGAAGCCCGCTGGCCGGCCCCGGTAGCCTCGGGCCGGCCGTGATCGACCTGCACCTCCATTCCAACGCCTCGGACGGCACCGACCCCCCCGAGGTCATCTCCGAGTTGGCCGCTGCGGCCGGGTGCTCGGCGATCGCGCTGACCGACCACGACACCCTTTCGGGCCTCCCGGCCGCCGGGGCCCGGGCCCGCGAGCTCGGCGTCGAGCTCGTCGGTGGCTGCGAGGTGTCCTGCGCCTTCTCGGGCGCCAGCACCCACGTGCTCGTGTACTTCGTCGACCACGAGGAGGGCGCCCTCCACGACGAGCTGGCCACGCTGCGCGCTGACCGGGTCCGGCGCAACCGACAGCTCGCCGACCTGCTCGCCGCCCTCGGCATCCCCATCACCTATGAGGAGGCCGTCGCTGCGTCGACCAGCGAGGACAGTCTGGGCCGGCCCCACTTCGCGGCGCTGCTGGTCGAGAAGGGGGCCGCCGAGTCGATCCCCGACGCCTTCGACCGGTGGCTCGGCCACGGGCGGCCCGGGTTCATCGCCAAGGCCCGGGTTCATCCCGCCCAGATCGCGACCGCCGCCCGGGAGTCGGGCGGGGTCTGCGTCCTCGCCCATCCCTTCACGCTCGACCTTTCTCCCGGCGAGCTCGACCGGGCGGTCGGCCAGCTGGCCGAGGTCGGGTTCGCCGGGATCGAGGCCAACTACGCCAGCTACCGGCCGGAGCAGCGGACGGCGCTCGCCGAGCTGGCCAAGCGCCACGACCTGGTGGCCACCGGCGGCTCCGACTACCACGGGACGGTCAAGCAGGGCCTCTCGGTCGGGACCGGCCGGGGCGACCTCCGGGTGCCCGACGCCGTGCTGGAGCGGCTGGCGGCGCGGCGTCCGTAGGCCAGGTCAGCGGGGCTCCGCGAGCGCCATCGGGATCGCGTTCGACCAGCGTTCCCTGATGCGGGCGAGCGGCAGCGCCACCAGGCCGTCGACCACCAGTTCGTCGCCGCCGGCGGGGCCCAGGACCTCGGCGGCCACCGCAGCGCGGCTGGCCAGATCGAGGAGCTGATCCGGTCGGTGGGTCGCGACGACGAAGCGGGACGACGCCTCCGAGAAGAGGGCGCCGTGCCCCCCGTCGAGGGCGGTGCGCAACCCGACCCCGGCGGTGATCGCCATCTCGGCCAGTGCCACCCCGAGGCCGCCGGCCGAGACGTCGTGCGCGGCGCACAGCAGCTCCTCGCCGCCCCCGACCCCCGCCCCGACCAGGTCCCGCACGAACCCGCAGACCGCCCGGTGCCCGTCGGGGTCGAGCGGCCGGAGGGTGCCGGTGCGATGCCCACGCAGTTCGGCGGCCCAGCGGCTGCCGGCCAGCGAGTGGGTGGCGGGATCGGAGGCGGGGCGAAGCAGGAGGACCGTCGAGCCCTCGTCCCATCCGAGCCCGGGGGCCCTCCGGACGAGGCGGTCGAGCAGCCCGAGCGTGCCGATCACCGGCGTCGGGGGGATGTCGTCTCCGCCGCTCTCGTTGTAGAGGCTCACGTTGCCGCCGATGACCGGCAGCCCAAAGGCGCGGCAGGCGTCGGCAAGGCCGTCGATCGCCTCCGAGAGCTGCCACATGACCACCGGGTGCTCGGGGTTCCCGAAGTTGAGGCAGTTGACGACCGCAACGGCGTGCGCCCCAACGCAGGCCAGGTTGGCGACGCCCTCGGCGAGGACCAGGGCCGTCCCGGCCCGCGGGTCGAGCGCGCACCAGCGCGGGTTGGCGTCGGTGGAGATGGCGACGCCGCGCTCGGACGGCGGCAGGCCCGGGCCCCCCAGCCGGAGCAGCGCCGCGTCGCCACCGGGTCCCTCGACGGTGTTCAAGAACAGCTGGTGGTCGTACTGGCGGTAGACCCACGACGGGTCGGCCAGCAGCGCCAGGAGGTCCTCGCCGCAGTCATCGGGTCCGGGGAGCGACTCGGGCCCGGCGGCCCGGCGAGCCTCGAGGTCCGGGGGCGGCCCGAGCGGGCGCCGGTACCGGGGGCCGTCGTCGGCCAGCGAGGCAGCCGGGAGGTCGGCCAGGACCGGGGCACCCTCGCGCTCGCGGATCCGAAGCCTTCCCACCGGTCGACCGTCCTCGAGGTCGGGCTCGGTGACCCGGCCGATGACCGCGGCCCGGACCTCCCAACGCGCACAGACCCGGGCCACCGCCGGCCAGTGCTCGGGGGTGACGATGGCGAGCATGCGCTCCTGGCTCTCGCTCGTCATCACCTCCCAGGGCTCCATGTGGGCCTCGCGAAGGGCCACCGCCGAGAGGTCGACGTCCATGCCGACCTGGCCGCGCGCCGCGGTCTCGCTGGTCGCGCACGCGAGGCCGGCACCGCCGAGGTCCTGGATGCCGACCACCAGGCCTGCGTCGAGCAGCTCGAGGCACGCCTCGATCAGGCGCTTCTCCTCGTAGGGATCACCCACCTGGACGCTGGGCCGCTTCGACTGATCTGGCTCGGCCCGGCCGTCGGCGGCACCGAATCCGGCCGAGGCCAGCACGCTCACCCCGCCGATGCCGTCGCGTCCGGTGGTCGCGCCGAGAAGCACGACGAGGTTGCCGGTCCCGCTGGCGGCGCCGAGGATCAACCGCTCGACCGGCAGCGCACCCATGCAGAGCACGTTGACGAGCGGGTTCTGCGCGTAGGCGTCGTCGAAGGTGAGCTCACCGCCGACCGTCGGCACGCCCACCGCGTTCCCGTACGTGGAGATGCCGCCAACCACCCCCTCCAGCAGCCACCGCTGCCGGGCGTCGGCCAGCGAGCCGAAGAACAGCGGGTCCATCAGGGCGAGGGGCCGGGCTCCCATGGTGAAGATGTCGCGCAGGATCCCGCCGACCCCGGTGGCGGCGCCCTGGTGGGGCTCGATCGCCGAAGGATGGTTATGGCTCTCGATGCGGATGGCCACCGCGATCCCGTCCCCGGCGTCGATCACGCCGGCGTTCTCGCCGGGGCCGACGAGGACCCCGGGTCCCTCCGTGGGCAGGCGACCGAGATGGACCCGGGAGGACTTGTAGGAGCAGTGCTCGCTCCACATCACCGAGTACAGGGCGAGCTCCAGCCGGTTGGGCTCCCGATCCAGGATGCGGTTGACCTCGGCGAACTCGTCGTCGGTCAGCCCCAGCGCGCGATGGAGAGGCTCGATGTCGCCCTCTCCCCCGGCCACGCGGCCACCATATCGGCCGATCCCGGCCGGTTGGCGCCCGATCGCTCATCGCCTGACGATCTATCGGCGATAGCGATCGCCAGGATTGGCGGCACTTTTAGGGACAAACAGCCCGGCCGGGCCGACCGTTCGGTGCGACATACCTGGGCGCGGGCGCCGCTGAGGCACCACAATGCGAGGCGAGCCGCCTCGCCGGACAAGGGCCGGCTACTCGCGGGTCAGTCTTGGGGAAAGACCTGATCAACCAGCTGATACCCCTCCATTAGGGCAAATGAGGATCGACCGTAAGCCGGCAACTCAGGGCGGATATGGAGCCAAACAATATTGTCTAGCGGGTCGCTCAGGTTCGCCATTGCGAAATATGGTCTTTGAAGTTCTCCCGCGTCTACGCGACAATGACGGCATGCCGAAGACCGCGAAGACGAAGATGACCCCCCAGCACAAAGCGGCCCTGGCCAAGGGCCGCGAGGAGGGCCTGGCCGTGCGGCGCTATCTCGAGGCCCTGGAGTCGGCCAAGCCCCGGCGGGGCCGTCGGCGCACCCCCGACTCGATCTCAAAGCGGCTCGCCGCCATTGAGGCCGAACTGGTCACTGCCGACCCGCTGACCCGGCTCCATCTCATCCAGCAGAAGAAGGACCTCGGCCATGAGTTGGGCAAGAACGGCGAGACCGAGGACCTGGGCGCGCTCGAGAAGCAATTCGTGAAGGTCGCCCGGACCTACGGGGATCGCAAAGGAATCAGCTACGGCACCTGGCGCACGGCCGGCGTGCCGGCGGGGGTCCTCCAGAAGGCCGGCGTCGCCCGCACCCGGGGCTGACCCCGGGACCGCGGCTCAGACCACGGCCACCGTCGAGAGCGAGCGGAGCAGGACCAAGCCGTCGGCCGAGCCGAGCAGCTCCGCGCTGGCTCGCTCCGGGTGTGGCATGAGGCCGACCACGTTGCGCTCGGCGTTGCAGATCCCGGCGAT
>JBOGFV010000222.1:0-4775 GCA_050743525.1 Acidimicrobiales bacterium | reverse complement strand
GGCATCAGCCCGGCCATGTCGCCTGAGGCGCCGCCGGTGTGGTCGACCTATGTCGACGTCGCGAGCGTCGACGACACCTTGGCCAAGGCGGCTGCCAGTGGCGGCCAGACGATCGTCGAGGCGATGGACGTCGGCGAGGCGGGGCGCATGGCGATGCTCGCGGATCCCGAGGGCGCGGTCATCGGGCTGTGGCAGGCCAAGGAGCATCGGGGCGCGGGGCTGGTCAACGAGCCGAACGCGTGGACCTGGAACGAGCTCATGTGCGACGACCCCGAGAAGGCCAAGCAGTTCTACGCCGGCGTCTTCGGCTGGGGCGAGGTGACCAACGGCGACGGAGACAGCCAGTACACCGAGTGGCAGGTCGGTGGCCGATCCATCGGCGGGATGCTGAAGAAGCCGGCCGAGATGCCGCCGATGACTTCCTTCTGGACCGTCTACATCCAGGTGGCCGACATCGAGGCCGCCGCCAAGCGGCTCTCCGAGCTCGGCGGCCAGGTGATCCGGCCCCCGATGGAGATCGACCAGGGCACCTTCACCGTCGTGACCGATCCCGCCGGGGCGATGTTCAACCTCTTCGAGGTGAAGGGGTAGGGGCTCAGCGCCCGGCGAACGCGAACACCTGGTCAAGGCCGGGAGCGAAGAGCCGGCCGTCGCCGGCCGAGGGACTCGGGAAGTGGTTGGCGACCGCCCCGACCTGGAACCGCTGGCTCACGACGCCCGAGCTCGGGTTGATGCCGTCGAGCTCGCCGCCGACGCTCATCGCCCAGACGAGGCCGCCGGCGAGAATGGGGGGACCGGTCACGGCGGCCGCCTGCCAAAAGCGGCGCACCGACGGCGGGCTCGTCGACACGCTGACCGCGACGAGCCCACCCAGGCACGGCATGAAGACGACGGTCCCTCTGACCGCGTTGCCGCCGTCGACATCGTCGTTGCAGATCGAGCCGACTGCCGCCAGCTGGCCACCCACGCCTCCAAGTTTCGCCGCCGACAGCACGTAGACGATCTGGGACTTGTCGCCCTGGACCACCAGCCCGTCCGGAAGGAGTGCCGGCACACCCGATCCGAGGTCCCGGTCGTGCGCGTTGTCCGAAGCCCAGCCGGCCGGGGCGAAGGACTGGATCTCGTGCAAGGTGGGTGACAGCTCGACGACCGAATCGCTTCCGTCGTAGGGACGGCCGGGGGTCACGACCGACCCGTTGCCCGCTGCGAACCAGATGTCGCCGTGGGCGTCGATGACCGGCGCCCCGCCTCCCATCCATACTGCGCCTTGATCGTCGCCCGGGGCAGCGTCGACTTCGTAGGTCCGCATGGGCCCACCCGTCTCGGGCACAGAGATGATCCAGCCGTGATAGGTGGAGCAGTCGCCGTAGTTGCCCCCATCGCCGAACACCACGGCGCCGTCGTCGAGGGTGAGCGCCACCCGCTGCAAGGTCGCGGCCGTGTTGATCCCGGGAGGGTCGACCACCTTGCGGAGAAGGATCGAGCCGGACGACACCCGCAGGCCGAACAGTTCGTGGACCGGCGCATGCGCTCCTGCGACATCGGCCACCACGAACACCTCGTTGCGGGCCGGGTCGATCACCGGCGTCGCAGTGATCCCGAGCGTCGGGGTGATGTTGCCGCAGGGGAGGGTCGACGTCTGCACCGGCCTGCCGACATGGGTCGACCAGCGGATCCGACCGGTGCGGGCGTTCAGCGCGTAGACCGTGTCGTTCTGGGTGGCGACCACGACGGTCTGCCCAACCACCAGGGGCTCGCCGAAGAGCTGGCCGTCCAAGGTCGGCGAGACCCAGGCCTGGTGGGCATGAGCGAGCCGGATCGGGCCGGCGACACCCAGGCCGGCGGGGTCGTGGTGGTACACGGTCCAGTCGCCGGCGGTGGCGCTCGCACCCCCTTGGTCCGGCTCGCCGAGCAGTCCGGCGCCGAGCATCAACACCAGGACCAGGGCCGATTGCAGGACCCGCGAGCGGGAGCGACAAAGCAGCATCGATGCATCTTCGCCGTCGGGGCGGCTCCTGGAACGGCGGGTCGGCCGCTGGCGATATATCGTTAACGTGAACGGAAACCTCCCCCTGGAGCACCACTGACGTGATCGCGTTGTGAGCATCTTCAGCTCGAACGGCTCGGCGAACGGGCAGCTCGACCGCCGCTATCGGCCGATCGAGGACCCCGACCGCTACAAGTGGATGGTCCTTTCGAACACCACCCTCGGGGTCCTGTTGTCGACGATCGACGCGTCGATCATGCTGATCGCCCTCCCGAACATCTTCAAGGGCATCCGGCTCAACCCGCTGCTCCCGGGCAACAGCTTCTACCTTCTCTGGCTGATCCTGGGCTTCCTTGTTGTGACAAGCGTGCTGGTAGTCAGCCTCGGTCGCCTCGGCGACCTCTATGGCCGGGTCCGCATGTACAACCTCGGATTCGCCGTCTACACCTTCTTCTCGCTCTTGCTCACCATCACGTGGATGTCGGGGCCCAATGCGGCCCTGTACCTGGTGATCATGCGGGTGTTCCAGGGGATCGGAGCCGCGTTCCTTCTTGCGAACTCGGCGGCGATCCTGACCGACGCGTTTCCTGAGCACCAGCGGGGTATGGCGCTCGGGATCAACCAGGTGGCCGGCATCAGCGGCGTGTTCATCGGCCTTGTGTTGGGTGGGATCCTCGGCCCGATCCAGTGGCGGCTCATCTTCTTGGTCTCGGTGCCGGTCGGGCTGTTCGGCACCGTGTGGGCCTATCTCAAGCTGCGCGAGGTGCCACGGCGCACGAAGGCCAAGATCGACTGGCTCGGCAACCTGACCTTCGCGGTCGGCCTGGTCGTGCTCATGGTCGGGATCACCTACGGCATCCAGCCCCACGGCACTTCGGACATGGGATGGACGAGTCCATTCGTGCTCTCGATGATCGGCTCCGGCGTGGCGCTGCTTGCGCTCTTCGTCTACATCGAGGGCAAGGTGCCCGAACCCATGTTCCAGCTCGCGTTGTTCAAGATCCGCGCGTTCAGCGCGGGAAGCCTGGCCACTTTGCTGAGCGCGATCGGTCGCGGCGGCCTCATGTTCATCCTCATCATCTGGCTGCAGGGGATCTGGCTGCCCCTGCACGGCTACGACGCGGTCCGGACGCCGCTGTGGGCGGGGATCTACATGCTCCCGCTCACGGCCGGGTTCCTTCTGGCCGGGCCGATCTCGGGCATCCTGTCCGACCGGTTCGGCTCGCGGCCCTTCGCGACCGGCGGGATGCTCGCCGCGGCGCTCAGCTTCCTCTTCCTCGAGCTGCTGCCGGTCAACTTCTCCTACGCGGTCTTCGCGCCGCTTCTCCTCATGAATGGCCTGGCCATGGGCGCCTTCGCCGCTCCCAACCGCGCCGGGGTGATGAACAGCCTGCCGGCCGCCCACCGGGGGGTCGGCTCGGGCATGAACAGCACGTTCCAGAACGCGGCCCAGGTGCTCTCGATCGGGATCTGCTTCACCCTCATGATCGTGGGGCTGAGCTCGACGCTGTTCGCGTCGGTCCTCGGCTACAGCCCGATGCAGCACCTGCTCGGCCCGCACGTGCTGGCCAACCTGCCGCACCACACCGTGACCCACCTCCTGTCGCGGAGCTACTTCCCCACCCTGATCTCGGGGGCCTTCTCGAAGGGCCTGCACACCGCCTTCGACTTCTCGATCATCGCCTCGCTGGTGGCCGCGGCCGCCTCGTGGATGCGGGGCGGCAAGTACATCTACAGCGAGGCCGACGCCGATGCGCCGGACGGGGTCGAGCTGGGCACCCTCGAGCCGGCCGAGGCGGGGGTGTGACGGTCGCCCCGGCTCCGGCCACCGACGAGGCCCAGCGCCAGGCGCCCCGCCTGCGCATCGGCGAGATGGCCAAGGAGACCGGGGTCACCCCGCGCACGCTGCGCTACTGGGAGGAGATCGGCCTGCTGAAGCCGGCCGCCCACCGGGGCGGGGGAGAGCGCCTCTACTCGGTGGCCGAGCAGGAGCGGGTCACCCACATCCGCGAGCTCCAGGACCTGCTCGGGCTCCCCCTGGCCGAGATCCACGACGTCCTGGCCTCCGAGGACACCCTCGAGCGGGCCCGGCGGGCCGCCCGGGCCGACGCCCCGACCCCCAAGCGGCTCCGGCTCCTGGTCGACGCCATCGAGGCCAACGCCCGGCTGGTCGAGCGGATCGACGAACGGCTGTCCCGGATCGTCGAATTCCGCGACGAGTGCGCCGACCGGGGCCAGCGGATGCGGGCCCGCCGGGCCGAGCTCGAGGCCGACCTCGGCCCGGCCTCGCGCTGAGTCGCTGGTCCCCGGGCCGAAATCCGTCAGCAGACCCGTCTAGCCTGGCCGCCGTGGCGCTCCGGATCGTCCTCGCCGAGGACAACTACATCGTGCGCGAGGGCGTCGAGAAGCTCATCAACTCCGAGGACGACCTCGAGGTCGTGGCGGCCTGCGCCGACTACGACGCGCTCATGGCGGCGGTGGCCACGGAGCAGCCCGACGTGGTGGTCACCGACATCCGGATGCCCCCGACCGGCACCGACGAGGGGATCCGGGCCGCCAACGAGCTCCGCTCGGCCCAGCCGGAGCTGGGCGTGGTGGTCCTGTCCCAGTACTCGGAGCCCTCCTACGCGCTCGACTTCCTCGAGAGCGGCTCGCGGGGCCGCGCCTACCTCCTCAAGGAGCGGGTCTCGGACATCGGCCAGCTCGCCCAGGCCATCCGGGAGGTGGCCCGGGGCGGCTCGGTGATCGACCCCGAGGTGGTCGACGCCCTGGTGGCGGCGCGATCCCG
>JBOGFV010000221.1:0-4679 GCA_050743525.1 Acidimicrobiales bacterium | reverse complement strand
GTCCGACGCCACCGAGGTCAACACCTTCCCGGACCGGCCGTTCACCTCCAACTTCAGCGGCAACATCGTCCAGATCTGCCCGGTCGGCGCCCTCACCGCCACCCCCTACCGGTTCACGGCCCGCCCTTGGGACCTTGACCAGGTCGAGTCCACCTGCACCACCTGCGCCCTCGGGTGCCGGGTGGCGGTGCAGTCGTCGGCCAACCGCCTGACCCGGCTGCTCGGGCTCGACTCCGAGCCGGTCAACCACGGATGGCTGTGCGACAAGGGCCGCTACGCGTTCGAGGCCGTGAACGGCGACGAGGTCAGCGCCGGGCCGAGCGACGACAACGCCCAGCCGGTGACCCTCGGCTCGGGCCGGCCCAGCGGCCAGTTCGCCGGCGAGGTGGCCGAGACGGCCAGCCAGGTCGACCGGGTGACCGAGCCGATGGTGCGCGACGGCGACCGCCACCGCCAGGTCGGATGGACCGAGGCGCTGGCCGAGGCGGCGACCCGGCTCAACGCCGTGCGCGACCGGCACGGCCCCCAGGCGATCTCGATCATCGGCGGCGCTCGGGCCACCAACGAGGGCGCCTACGCCTGGACGAAGCTGGCCAAGGGCGTGCTCGGGACCGACTCGGTCGACGCCCAGCCCGGCGACGGCCTGCCCGCCGAGCTGGTGCTCGGACTGCCCCGGGCCACCATCGACGAGGCCTGCTCGGCCCGCGTCCTCGTCACGCTGTCGGGGGACGTCCGCGAGGAGCTGCCGGTCCTGTTCCTGCGGCTCCGGCGGGCCATCCTCGACGGGAGGACGACCCTGCTCGAGCTGGCCCCCCGCGCGACCTCGCTCACCCGCTACGCCGCCGTCTCGCTGGCGGTGCGGCCCGGGGACGCGCCGGCGCTGGCCCGCTCCCTGGTCGGCGATCCCGGTGGCCCGCCGACCCATCCGGCCGGGCCGGCGGTCTCGGCCACCGACCTCGAAGCGGCCCGCCGGTTGGTGGCCGGGGCCGGCTCGGGCGGCGCCGGGATCGTGGTGTGCTTCTCGCGCCCGTCGCTGGCCGAGGCGCCCGAGGTCACCGTGGCGGCCGTCTCGGCGCTGGTCACGGCGTGGCCGGAGGCCAAGTTCCTGCCGATGTTGCGCCGGGGCAACGTGCACGGCGCGCTCGACATGGGCATGGCCCCGGGGATGCTGCCGGGTCGCACGTCGCTCGAGGACGGCGGGGGGTGGTTCCGGGACCATTGGGGCGCCGTCCCCGAGGCCAGGGGCCTCGGGGCCCTGGAGTCGATCGCGTCGCTCGCCGCCCGGGACGGCCGGATCCGGGCGGTCCTGCTGGTCGGCTGCGACCCGCTCGAGGACTTCCCGGACCGCTCGCTGGCCGAGCGGGCCCTCGCCAACGCCGACACGGTGATCGCGGTGGCCGGCCACCCGGGACCCGCGCTCGACCACGCCGACGTGGTGCTGCCGGTCGCGGTGGCCCACGAGCGGCCCGGCACCACCACCAACATCGAGGGCCGGGTGACCCGGCTCGGCCAGAAGCTGGCCCCGCCCGGGCTGGCCTGGCCCGACTGGACCATCGCGTCGGCGCTGTCCGACGAGCTCGGATTCGACCTCGCCATCGGTTCGGTGTCCGACATCGCCGACGAGATCGAGCGGGTCGCCCCCGCCTACCGGGGGTTCGCGCCCGGGTTCTTGGACCAGGTGTCGGGCCACGACGGGATCGTGGTGCCACTCGGCGCGGCGCCCGTCCCGGCCGTCGAGCCGATCGACCCCATGGCCATCCCCGGCGTCGAGTCGGTGGAGCGTCAGGGGGCGCCGCCCCGGGTCGGGCTGACCGAGTCGGTGTCCCGGGAGCTCCTGGCCGCGCTCCACCCCGACGAGGTCGAGGACGAGCCGCCGTTGGTGCGCCGGCCGGTCGCGCCCCGCTTCGAGCTCCCGGCGCCGGACCACTACTCGCTGCGGCTCGTCTCGACCCGCCGCCTCTACGACCGCGGCGCGGCGGTGGACGGGTCGCCGTCGTTGGCCCGGCTGGTGCCGACCGCGACCGCCGCCGCTCACCCCTCCGAGCTGGCCCGCCTGGGCGTGGAGCCGGGGGACCGGGTCCGGGTGGCCTCGCCGAGCGGGGAGACCACCCTGGCGGTGTCGGCCGACGCCGGGGTGCCCAAGGGGGTGCTGGCCGTCGACTTCAACCTCTCCTCGGACGACCGCACCGTCGCCAACGCGGCGGCGCTCCTCATCGCGGCCGACGCGCTGGTCAACGAAGTCCGGCTGGAGTCGCGGTGAACGGGCTGGCCCTCTTCGGGACCGACCCGTTGTTCGCCGGCGGTGTCCACTGGGTCGAGCTCCTGATCGTCGCGATCAAGGTGCTGGCCGCCTTCGTGGTGCTGCTGGTCTCGGTCATGTTGATGATCTGGTTCGAGCGCAAGGTCATCAGCGACATGCAGAGCCGGATCGGGCCGAACCGGGCCGGGCCCTTCGGGCTGTTGCAGACCCTGGCCGACGGCATCAAGCTCTTCTTCAAGGAGGACCTGGTCCCCGAGCGGGCCGACCGGTTCGTCTTCAAGCTGGCCCCGTACCTGGCCCTCATCCCGGCCCTGCTGATCTTCACCGTGGTGCCGGTCGGCGGGGTGCTCACGATCGCGGGCCACACCTTCGAGCTCCAGGTGGCCGACCCGCCGTTCGGGATCCTGCTGGTGTTGGCGATGTCGTCGATCTCGGTCTACGGCGTGATGCTGGCCGGCTGGTCGTCGGGGTCCAAGTACCCGCTCCTCGGCTCGGTGCGGGCGTCGGCCCAGATGATCTCCTACGAGGCCGCCCTGGGGCTGAACATCGTGGCGGTGGTGCTGGCGGCCCGCTCGCTCTCCACCCGGGCCATCGTCGGGAGCCAGGCCCACGGGTTCTGGGACTGGAACGTGATCCGGCTCGGGTTCGTCCCCTTCCTCTTGTTCCTCATCGCGATCACCGCCGCGCTCAACCGGCCCCCCTTCGACCTGGTCGAGGCGGACAGCGAGCTGGTCGGAGGGTTCCACACCGAGTACTCGTCGATCCGCTTCGCGCTGTTCTTCCTGGCCGAGTTCATGAACACCATCACCATGTCGGCGGTCGTGGTGACGCTCTTCTTCGGCGGCCCCGACGGGCCCATCCCCCGGTTCATCCCGACCTCGGACATCTGGATGCCGATCGTGTGGTTCGCGATCAAGACGCTGGTCTTCTGCTTCATCTACGTGTGGCTGCGGGCCGCCCTGCCCCGGCTCCGCTACGACCAGCTCATGGACCTGGGCTGGAAGGTCCTCATCCCGCTCTCGCTCGGATGGTTGCTGGTGGTGGCCTCGATCATCGTGTGGGGCTGGTGGGGCCTGCTGGTCGGGGTGGCCGAGGCCGGCCTCGGCCTCGGGCTGTACCGGGCCTTCGGGGTGGGGGCCTCTCGCGCCGAGACCGAGGGGAGCTTCTGATGGACCTCCAGTTCCTGGCCGGCTTCAAGCTCACCTTTCAGCACCTCGGTCGGCCTAGGGTCACCCGCCAGTACCCCGACGAGAAGATGCCGAAGCAGCCGCGCCAGCACGGCCGCCACGTCCTCAACCGCTACGAGGACGGCATGGAGAAGTGCATCGGCTGCGAGCTGTGCGCGGGGGTGTGCCCGGCCGACTGCATCTACGTCCGGGGCCTCGACAACCCGCCCGATCACCCGGTGTCGCCGGGCGAGCGCTACGGCTACGTCTACGAGATCAACTACCTGCGCTGCATCCACTGCGACCTGTGCGTGGAGGCCTGCCCCACCGAGGCGATCACCGAGTCCAAGCTGTTCGAGTTCTCCTTCACCAACCGCGCCGACGCCATCTACACCCGCGACGAGCTGCTGGTCGGCGACGACGGCCTACCCAAGCGGCTGCCCTTGGAGGACTGGCGGGATGGCGACGACCTGCACACCTCGGGCTGGATGAGGGCGACCTCGCCCTCGGGGGCCGCCGCCTACGAGGGCGAGGTCCAGTGGTCCGGGGAGCTCGGCTACGGGGTCCGGGCCCCCGAGGGCGGCCAGAGCGGGCGGCGCGACGACGCCGCCACCGGGATGATGCCGCTCCGGGAGGTCATGGAGTCCCATCTCGTCCCCGAGGACGTGCCGTTCGAGCACCGGGGCATGCGGGGGCGGATCTGGCGGGCCCAGCAGGCCGCCACCAAGAAGCGGGCCAAGCTCTCGGCCACCCGGCAGCGCCGGGCCGAGCTGAAGGCGGGCCGGTGATGCTGGCCGCGGTCCACCCGACCATCCCGGACTCCGCCACCTTCGCGGTGTCGGCCGCCGTGATCATGGGCGGCGCGATCGGCGTGATCACGTCGCGCAACTCCGTGCACGCCGCCCTGTCGCTGGTCATGACGCTCTTCGGCGTGGCCGTGCTCTTCATCGAGCAGGAGGCCGACTTCCTGGCCGCGGTCCAGATCATCGTCTACGCCGGCGCCATCGTCGTCCTGTTCCTCTTCGTGATCATGTTCCTCGGGGTGGACCGGCGGGAGAACATCGAGGTCGAACCACTCAAGGGGCAGCGTCCCCTGGCCTTCGCCCTGATGGCCGTGGTCCAGATCATCGTCTACGCCGGCGCCATCGTGATCCTGGTCCTCTTCGTGATCATGTTCCTGGGCGTGGATCGTAAGGAAAACATCCGCTCCGAACCGCTGAAGGGCCAGCGGCCAATCGCCATCGCCGCCGGGC
>JBOGFV010000220.1:0-4006 GCA_050743525.1 Acidimicrobiales bacterium | reverse complement strand
GCCTTCGGCATCTCGAAGCGGTTGGAGGACAGTGAGCGGAAGCGGCTTCGGAAGATCGTCGATGCGGTCCGCCCGAAGGGCCACGGCCTCATCGTGCGGACGGCAGCGGCGGGAGCCACTGCTGACGAGTTGCGCAACGACGTCGCCCGGCTGGTCACCCAGTGGGAAGGAATCTCTGCCGCCGCCGCCAAAGGCCAGGGTGCCGCGCTTCTTTACCGGGAACCGGTGACGGCGGTCAGGGTGATTCGCGAGGAGCTGAACCGCGAATACCGGGCGGTGGTCATCGACGATCTCGCCCTCTTCGAGCAGGTCCGCGACTACGTGGGGGCGGTCAACCCCGAGCTGGCCGACCGGGTGGAGTACTTCGACCCGGCGGAGGAGCCTCTGCCGGTGTTCGAGCGTTACCACGTCCACGAGCAGCTCCACAAAGCTCTCGACCGGAAGGTGTACCTTCCCTCCGGGGGCTCCTTGGTGATCGACCGGACCGAGGCGTTGACCGTCATCGACGTCAACACCGGGAAGAACGTCGGCACCACCAACCTCGAGGAGACGGTCTACCGCAACAACCTGGAGGCGGCCGAGGAGGTCGCCCGCCAGCTCCGGCTCCGAGACATCGGCGGGATCATCGTCATCGACTTCATCGACATGGAGATCCGGGAGAACCGCGACAAGGTGGGCGCGGCACTGCGCACCGCGCTGGCCCGGGACAAGACCCGGACCCAGGTCGGCGACATCTCCGAGCTCGGCCTGGTCGAGATGACCCGCAAGCGGATCTCCGAGGGCCTCATCGAGTCCCTGTCGACCCCCTGTGAGGTGTGTAACGGGCGGGGGATCGTGCTCGACGCGGCCGCACTCTAGGCAGGGCCCGATGGCGGGAGCCCTGCGAACTCCCGCGAGCGCGGCCCGCCGCGATAGGGCAGGCTGATGGCGATGGAAGGCCATCCCGACCGGCCCGAGGCCGTTCCGGTCGTCCGGGTCTCCGAACGCGAGCGCGACGACGCGGCCCAGCGGCTGGCCCGCTACTGCGGCGAGGGTCGGCTGACGCTCGAGGAGTTCTCCGAGCGGGTCGAGGTGGTCCTGGCCGCCCGCACCCAGTCCGAGATCGACCAGGTCATGCAGGACCTGCCGACGACGACGGTCCCGGCGCCCTCGTCCAACCTCCCGGCCACGGGACGGATCACCGCCATCCTCTCGGGGTCCGACCGCAAGGGCCGGTGGCGACCCCGGCCGCACACCAAGGTGACGGCCATCCTCGGCGGCATCGCCATCGACCTGCGCAACGCCCAGATCGAGGGCAACGAGCTGCGCATCACCGCCGTCGCGTTCATGGGCGGGATCGACGTCATCGTCCCCGAGGGCGTCGCTGTGCACCTCGAGGGCTGGAGCTTCATGGGCGGCAAGGACCTGAAGTTGGCCGACGTGCCGCCCCTCCCCGGGAGCCCCGTCATCACGGTGAGGGCCATCCCGATCATGGGCGGGATCAGCGTCCGGACCAAGCGCCCGCGGGTGCCGCTGCGCGAGCGGCTCAGCCCGATCGACGTGTCGGGTCGTGACCGTCGACCCCCGGTCGGGTTGGCCCACCGCAGCGGTGTGCCGGGCCGCCACCGCGAGGCCGTGCTCGACATGCGTGACGGCCTGGCCCTCGCCGCTGAGATCCTCGACAAGCTGTCGGGGAAGCCCGGTGCCGCGGGTCGGGCGCCCATCCCGGCGTCACGCCCGATGGCGACCGCACCCGATGGCACCGTCACCATCCTGTTCTGCGACGTCTCGGGGTTCACCGAGATGACCGAGCGGCTGGGCGATGTCGAGAGCCACCAACGACTCACCACCTACTTCAAGATGGTGCGGGTCGAGACCGACGCCCACGGCGGCTACGAGGTGAAGCGCCAGGGCGACGAGGTGATGCTGGCCTTCTCGGGGGCGAGCCAGGCCATCCGGTGCGCCATCGACATACAGCGGGCCCTGGCCCGATACCGCTCGCTCAACCCCGACCAGGCGATCCAGGCCCACATCGGGCTGCACACCGGCGAGGCGCTGCAGGACGGCGGCGACTTCCTCGGGCGGACCGTCATCCTGGCCAGCCGGATCACCGACGAGGCGCTGGTCGACGAGATCCTGGTCTCGTCACTCCTCCACGAGCTGGCGTCGGGCTCGGCCGACTTGCGGTTCGGCGATGCCCGCGAGGTGACCCTGCAGGGAGTCAGCGCGGCCCAGCGCCTCTTCCCGGTGGTCTGGGGCTGAGGACTACCGCCCGGAGTGGCCGGGCGCGAGGAGCGGGCCCGGCGCCGCCGACCCGACCGTCGTCTCGACCTCGGCCACACAACCGGGGTCCGGGCATTCGCACACGAACCACGCGACCGCCTCGTCGGCGTGACCGTCCGCCCACGGCCGGGACCGCCCGGCCCGGATCTGGTCGACCACCCCCTCGTTGATTTCCCGCAGGAGGGCCGCTCGCTGGCCGGCATCGGCAGCGGGCGGTCCGGCGGCGAGGTGCGCGTGGAGGTGTCGCTCGACCTGCTCGGTCACCTCGTCCAGCCCCGCGGTTCCGTCGACCGCGATGACCGGCAGCCCGCGTCGCTGCACGTCTCGCTCGATCGTCTCGCGCACCAGCCGATAGAGGATGGCGTGGCCGGCGGTGGCGCCGGCGTCGGCGAGCCGGGCGTCCTGGAAGGCCGGTGTCGGGAGCAGCCACAGGACCCGGCTGGGGTCGGCGAGACCCTGCTCGACCAGCCACGGCGGCACGACCACGCCCTCGACGAGGACCAACGGTGCGTGTGGGAGCACCGAGACGTCCTCGACGACCATCGCGCCCCGCTCGGCGAGCAGCGAGCGCTCGAGCATCTCGGCCGGGGACGACTCCTCCCAGCGCTGCTTCGGGCTCAGGGACTCCCAGAGGATGGCCGGCTCGCAGCCCGCGGCGATGGCCCGGTCCAGGTGCGCCCAGGTCTGGGTGTCGGTGCTGAACAGCCGGAGCCCGTAGCGGCGGGCCAGGCGCCGCGCGATCGAAGTCTTCCCGGTTGCCGGCGGGCCGCCGATCCAGAGCGCGTGGTCCAACACGTCCCCAGTGTGGCGCCGGTGGCCTGAGACCTCCGACGCCGTCGGTGTCCGGATGTCGGTGCGCGTACGCTCGCTCGGATGGCCGGTCGCGACCGATGGATGCTCGACGAGCGCGCGTCGGCCGGTCGGGAGAACCTCGACCCGGTCCACGTCGCCCGGTATGACCACAAGGAGGACGCCGACGGTCCCGCCGAGGCCGCCCTGGTCCGGTCGCTGGTTTCAGGCGACGGACCGACCATCGTCGACCTCGGCGCCGGCACGGGGCAGTTCACCCTGGCCGCCGCCCGCCTCGGCGGGCGGGTCGTGGCGGTCGACGTGTCCGAGCCGATGTTGGCGCAGATCGCGGCGCAGGCCGGGTCCGCCGGTCTCACCAACGTCGAGTGCGTCGAGAGCGGCTTCCTCACCTACGAGCACGGCGGCGGGCCGGCCGACATCGTGTACAGCCGCTACGCCTTGCACCACCTGAGCGACTTCTGGAAGGGGATCGCGCTGGCCCGGATCGCCTCGATGCTCCGTCCCGGCGGCGTGCTGCGGCTCGTCGACATCGTCTACAGCGTCGACCCGGACGACGCCGAGGTCGTGGTCAGGCGGTGGCTGGCCCACTCGGGCGCACACCGGATCGAGCAGGCCTGGACCCGGGCCGAGCTCGAGGAGCACGTGCGGGAGGAGCAGAGCACCTTCTCGTGGCTGCTCGAGCCGATGATCGAGCGGTCCGGCCTGGTGATCGAAGCCGCCGCGTATGCCCCCGATCGGATGGTGGCCCGGTACGTGTGCCGGCGGCCCGGCTGAGCGGGAGCCCGGCCAGGGGCGAGGGCCCGGTTCGATAGGATGGGCGGCTCATGTACGCCGTGGTCAAGACCGGAGGCAAGCAGGAACGGGTGACCGAGGGCCAGCGCCTGGCCGTCGAGCTGCTCGACGCGCCGGTCGGTGGCGAGGTCGACCTCGAGGC
>JBOGFV010000219.1:0-5942 GCA_050743525.1 Acidimicrobiales bacterium | reverse complement strand
ATCTTGTCCTCACCCACGGCGTCGATGAGGTGTTGCAGATCGCCGCGACCCGTCTCGAACCAGAACGTCGCGTACCAATTGTCCCTGAAGTACTCCGAGGGAAGCTTCTGCAGCTTGTGGAAGTACTCCGGAGCGTTCTCCTCGAGTTCGTAGTCCATCGCCTCGAGCATGAATGGCACCCAGCCGATCCCGCTCTCCACCGAAACCATCTTCAGGTTCGGGTGCCGGTCGAACATGCCCGAAAACGCGCTGTTGAGGAGCAGACGCGAATTGTTCTGGAACAACGACGCACCACCAATGGCCGGCTTGACGTAGTCGTCCTGGCTCGGCCAGAACGTGGTGCCGTAGTAGGTGAGGGCGGTCTGGCTGGCCCCGATGTGGAAGTGCACCGGCAGATCGAGCCCGGCACACACCTCCCAGAACGGGTCCCACGCACGGTTGCCCAGGTCTGGGGAGCCAGAGTCCTGGGGGTCGGCGGTCATGTTGACGCCGCGGCAGCCCCGATTGGCGCAACGCTTGGCCTCTTCGACGCACTCTTGGATGTCCCAGGCCGGCATGATCGCCATCGGGAGCAGCCGATTGCTCGACTCCTCTTGCATCTCTGACATCGCGTCGTTGTAGAGCTCGACGCACAGCTTGGGGATGCGGGGGTTGTCGAAGGCCCGCCAAAGGTTCTGGCCACCGAGGCCAATGTTGTTTGGGTAGATCACCTGGGTGTCGATGCCGACGTCGTCCATGAGGCGAAGCCGTTCCTTGGGGTCCCACGCGGCGCGGTGGACGTCGCTGATGCCCCACGAGCCGCCCATCGAGTCGTGGAACGGGTGCTTCTTCCCGTCGTGGTCGATCGTCCCCCCCGATCCGGCCTTTCCGAACGTCTTGTCCGCGATGACCCACATCTCCTGGTCGTCGACGCGTTCGACACGAGGCACCATGTCCTCGAACCCCTTGGGCGCCCGCTCCGTGAACAGGTCATGGCGCTCTGTCATATGCGAGTCCGCATCCACCACTCGCAGGCCCTCGGCCAGCTTCACGACCACGTGCCGCCCTCCTGATTCGGTCCGACCTTTCGAGGACTCGCGCCTCGTCGGGGAGTCTACGGACGATTCTGGCCCTGGTTCCTCGGCCTTGCCCCTGCGGGTCTCAGTCGGGAAGCTGTCCCGCCCACTCCACGAGGAGCGGCGCGAGGGCCGGCCACCCGACGAAGAGCCCTTCGCCGCGGCTGCCGGGCCGTGCCGAGGACCGCTCGTTCCACTCGTTGTCGCCCCAGGGGGGCTCCACGAGCGTGGCGTTGGCCAGCAGCGCGGCCAGCTGCTCGGAAGTCTCCCGGCGATGGCTGAGGTCGCTCGTGCCGCTGCGGAGCACGAGCGTCGACACATCGAACGCCTTGACCTCGGAGTCGGCCAACCCGGCGATGAGGGCATCGGGGCGGGGGCAGTACGCCGCCATCCACTGCTCGAGCGTGTCGACGAACTCCTTCGGGTCCTGAGCCAGCAGCTTCTCCCGGTTGGCCGGGTTCCGCTCCAGGACCTCTTCCCACTCCTCGAGTGCGACCACCGCCTCCATTCCGCCGGTCCAGGCGGCCCGAATCGAGCCGGCGCAGTAGTGGGTGCCCAGGGTGAAGAGGCCGTAGACGCCGCCGCTGATCCACCACATCGCCAGGCCCCGGGCCAGCTCGCGGTGTCGCGCCGCGGTGAGCAGCGAGACGCGGGCGCCCCCCGAGCCGCCGACGATGACGGCCGGCGTCATGTCCAGCTGGGTCAGGAGTGCGGCGAGCACGTCGGCCTGCATCACCGACTCCGACGACCCTTCGAAGCAGACGTCGGACTCGCCCGTGTTGGGCCGGTCCCAGATCAGGACTTGGTTGCCGTGTTCGGCCAGGGCGCTGGCCAGCTCCCGCACCCCGCCGGTGTCCTTGCTGAACCGGCCGCCCGGGGTGATGGCCCAAGGTCGGCCCGCCCCGATGACCTCGTAGCCGATGGAGAGCCCGTGCACCTTCGTGATCGCCACGACCCGACCTTACAAGTGGGGAGCGTGCTTCCTCCTTCCCGGTGCGGCGTCTTCTCGTTCAAGGTGGCGCGCCTTCAACCGATGCGGGTCCCCAAGGGGAGAGATACCGGGTCGCCCGCACGCCGACGCCACCATCAAGCCGAGCGCAGGACTGGTATCTGACTACGCTCGTCGCCGACGACTCGTGTGTCTGGAAGGGAGGACGCGATGCGCAGCACCATGCAGGAGGTCCCGCTCCTGATCAGCCACATCCTTCGCCACGGCCAGTCGGTCCACGGCGACAGCGAGGTTGTCACGGTGACCGCCGAGGGCTACCGCAAGGCCACCTTCACCGAGGTCGGCGCCCAGGCCGAACGGCTGGCCAAGGCCCTGCGGCGCCTCGGGGTCGGCGACGGCGACCGGATCGGAACCTTTACCTGGAACAACCAGGAGCACCTGGCCGCCTACCTGGCCGTCCCCTCGATGGGGGCGGTCCTGCACACCCTCAACGTCCGCCTCTTCCCCGAGCAGCTCGCCTACGTGGCCAACCACGCCGAGGACAAGGTGATCATCGCGGACGCCACCCTCCTGCCGGTCCTGGCCAACGTCTGGGCCGACCTGAAGACCGTCGAGCACCTGATCGTGGTCGGCGACGGCGACACCGAGCGCTTCGGGACCACCCTCGCCTTCGACGAGCTGCTGGCTGCCGAGGAGCCCGGCTACGACTGGCCCGACCTCGACGAGCTTGACGCCGCCGCCATGTGCTACACGAGCGGCACCACCGGCAACCCCAAGGGGGTCGTCTACTCGCACCGCTCGACCTTCCTGCACTCGATGGCCCACACCTCGGCGTCCTCGATCGGGATGACCGAACAGGACCGGCTCCTCGTGATCGTCCCGATGTTCCACGCCAACGCCTGGGGCACCCCCTACAGCTGCTGGATGGTCGGGGCCGACCTGGTCATGCCGCAGTCCTTCGTCCAGGGGGACCGGCTGCTCACGGTCATCGAGGAGCAGAGGGTGACGCTGTCGTGCGGCGTCCCCACGGTGTGGAACGACCTCCTCCGGGCCCTGGCCGCGTCGCCGGGTGCCGACCTCAGTTCGCTGCGCTCGGTGACCTGCGGGGGCGCGGCGGTGCCTCGCTCGCTCATCGAGGCGTTCGCGTCGGAGGTGGGCGCCGAGATGATCCAGGGCTGGGGCATGACCGAGACGAGCCCGCTGGCCGCCTTCGGCCGGCCGCCGGCGGGATGCGACCCCTCCGAGGAGATCGACTACCGGGTCAAGGCCGGGCGGCTCGTGCCGTGCGTCGAGGTCCGGGTGGTCGGCGAGGACGGATCGGTCATGCCCGACGACGGGAAGGCGGTCGGCGAGTTCGAGATCCGGGGACCCTGGGTCACCGCTTCCTATTACAAGGACGACGACCCAAGCCGGTTCCACGACGGCTGGCTGTGCACCGGCGACGTCGGCTCGCTCGACGCCAAGGGCTACATGACCATCACGGACCGGACCAAGGACGTCATCAAGTCGGGCGGTGAGTGGATCAGCTCGGTCGAGCTCGAGGGCCTGGTCATGGGGCACCCCGATGTCTTCGAGGCGGCCGTGATCGCGGTCCCCGACGAGCGCTGGGACGAGCGCCCGCTGGTCTGCGTCGTGGCCAACCAGGGCGCGGCCCCGCAGGCCGCCGAGCTGCAGTCCTACCTGGTCGGCAAGGTGGCCCGGTGGGCGATGCCGGAGCGCTGGTGCTTCGTCGAGACGGTGCCCAAGACCTCGGTCGGCAAGTTCGACAAGAAGGTGCTGCGGGCCAGCCACGCGGACGGCGAGCTCGAGGTGATCACGCTCGGGCGGCCGCCCGCTTGAGCCCGGCCGCCGACCAGTTCGCCGAGCTGGCCGGTCGCATCCGCGCCCTGGCCGAGGAGCTCGCCGACCTCGCCCTCGACCGCCTCTACGACGCGACCGAGCGGGGCGCGGGCGACAAGGAGGAGAAGGTCGCGCAGGAGCGCCGCCTGACTCGGGCCGCCCGGGCGCTCGAGAAGGCGGCCACCGACCTCGAGGCCATCTCGGACGCGACGCCCGAGTAGCGGTGCGTTCCGTCGCCCGTCGCGGCGCCGGGCTGGCGATCGGCGCGCTCGTCGTGGCCGCGTGCGGGTCCACCCAGCTGCCGCGTCACGCCGCCGCCGGCCACCGCACCACCACGACGACGGTCCCGGTCGTCAACAGCAACCCCAACACCACCACCACCGTCCCGATCGAGATGGAGCCGTGCGGAGGGATCATCACGGATCTGGACACCCAGCCGGGGGTCGACCTGCGGAGCCTGCTCATCACAGCGGCCGCTGTCCCGGCCGGGCTCACCGCGTCCCCGCCGACGATCATCCCGACCAGACCAGGTCGCTTCTTCGCGTCGGTCCCGAGCTCCACACCGGTCGCGCAGGTCGACTTCTCGGCGATCAAGCCGGGCCAGTACGAGGGAGGCACCTCGCGTCAGGGGATCACCGAGACGATCGGCAAGGTCAAGAATCCAGCGCTCGCCGCCCAGCTGGCCGCCGCGGTCAACTCGGCGGCCGCACTGCCCATGTGCACCAACGGGGCGCCCAGCGTGAACCTGCCCGGGTCGGTGCCCGGGCTCGTGGCGGTGGAGGGACAAGGACAGTCGAGGGCCGGGCCGCTCGTCTCCGCCACCGTCGTCGCTGCGAAGGGGCCCTACATCGTGAACGTCCAGGTGACCAACGCCGTGACCTTTTCGGGCCAGGGTGGAACCGTGCCACCCCTCGTCCCGCTGCCATCCGCGGCAACCTTGGCCGCGCTGGTCGACGCGGCATTGGCCAGGGTGCCCGGGTAGGTCAGTCCACCAGCCGGTTCAGCGCGTCGATCAGCTGGCGTAGCCGGCCGTAGTGGACGCGGTTGAAGCGCAGCCCCACCCGGGCCAGCTCCAGATGGTCGCCATCGGAGCGCTCGGGCGGGAACGGGGTGGCCGGGCGGATGGAGCCCGACGCCACGATGTCCTTGAACTCGCGGTTGAGCTCGGACAGCTGGGCCGCGGTCGGCGCGACCTGCAGCCGCAGCACCAGGAGGTCGCCGACCCACCGGCACGAGTGGTAGTTGCGGTAGAAGTCGAGGACCTCCTGGGCGGCGGCCTCGACGCTGTCCACGATCCGGTACAGGCACAGGTCGTCGGGCGAGATGAAGCCGGGGCCCGTGGACAGCTCCTCGACGAACTCCCGCCACCGGCCCCAGTACGCGCCGCCGGGCGTCTCGACCAGGACGACCGGGGCCGGCTCGGCCTTGCCGGTCTGGAGCAGGGTCAGGAGCTCGTAGCACTCGTCGAGGGTCCCGAAGCCGCCCGGGAGCACCGCGTAGCCGTGCGACTCCTTGATCAGCATCAGCTTGCGGGTGAAGAAGTACCGCATCTCGACCAGCTTGGGGTCCTGGGCGATGAACGGGTTGGCCCCCTGCTCGAACGGGAGCCGGATGTTCACGCCGAAGCTCCGCTGGGCGCCCGCTCCCTCGATCCCGGCCGCCATGATCCCGGGCCTGGCCCCGGTCACCACCATCCAGCCGGCCTCGGCCAGATGGGCGGCCAGGTCGCGGGCGAGCAGATAGACGGGGTCGGCCGGGCGGGTCCGGGCCGACCCGAACATGGTCAGCTTGCGGATGTCACGATAGGGCCTGAACACCCGGAAGGCCTCGGTCATCTCGGCCAGCGCAGCGTCGGCAATCTTGAAGTCGCCGGCGCTCGTCCCCTCCCGGGTCATCGCCCAGATCGATGAGAGCATCGAGCGGACCAGGTTGGCCTGGAGGCGCGACAGCTGGCGCGAGTCGGCCAACGCGTCGAGGGCGGTCTGGATGACGGCGGGGTCGGGCCGCTCGGCGGGCGGGATGACCGGCGCGACGGTGGCGAGCGGGGTCGGCTCGGGCCCGCCGGACGAGGCGGCCCGCTCGGCTTCTGACTCTCCCTC
>JBOGFV010000218.1:0-3920 GCA_050743525.1 Acidimicrobiales bacterium | reverse complement strand
GTACAGGAGGCTGCTTCCATGACCGGACCCCGAAAAGCGAAGACCGGCCAACCGATGGACAGCGAGTTCTGGCGACGGGCAGAAGAAAACGCCGAGGCCGGACTTGACCGGTCTCGGCTACGCCGACGGGTTGGTCGCCCCAGGTTGGGGGAAGAGCCTGCTGGTCTGACCGCCGTACGACTCCCGCCCGAGGTCCGGCAGGCACTCGATGAGCGTGCAGCCGAAGAACACACCACGACAAGTGATGTGATCCGCCGGGCCCTGGAGCGGTACCTCGCGGTCTAGAGCCGTCAGCTCGCACAAGAGAGAGAGGGATCGAGCGATTGCATGACGGTCGAGCTGAACGAGTTCACTCGGCCTGTGTATGGGCGTGGGCCGTGGGCGTAACGGCGAACAATGACGGTCAGCGGCGGTCATTGGCCGTCAGGTGGAGGCTGCCCTCGACGAGGAAAAGTCCGAATCACCCCAGGTCACGGATCCGGGTCCGGCGAGCCCGCTAGGTTGAGAGTTCGAATCTCTCCCCCGGAGCCCTCAATTCCATCGGTGGCCTCCGGCCCGGCTCGCGGCAAGACTCGCGGTGTGCCGTTGATGAGCGCCGGATACGGGCTGCGCGAACGGGACGTGAAGCGAATACGGACTGCCGCGTCGGACTGAAAGTTCGGAGCGTGCGCATGGCCGTTGCCCGGGGCCGTAGCTCAGTGGTCAGAGCAGGGGACTCATAATCCCTCGGTCGGAGGTTCGATCCCTCCCGGCCCCACCAGAGAAAGCACCTTCGAGATCCCCCGCAGCTCGACGATGGTGGATCTGCGCCGAGATACGCGCTCGGTGGTTCAACCGTCGGTGCGGCGGGTCCTTGGCTCGGGTCTATCGCGGCGATGCCGAAGACCGGCTTCTCTTGAAGATGAGCAGTTCGCCATATTCATCGGTGACCGCTGCGTCGAGGTCGAACTGCAACTTCTCGGCGACCCGCCGTGAAGCGAGGTTGCTTGGCCGGATCTTCGCGACGACCTCCGGCCACCCCGCGGTCTCGATGTCGCCGATCAGCGCAGATGCGGCCTCGGTTGCGTAACCGAGGCTCTGGAACCGTTTGAGCACGGTCCAGCCGACCTCGAGGCCGTTGCCGTCACGCGCCGCGCCACACAGGCCCACGAGCGCGCCGCTCTGTCGCTCGTGAAGCACGTACATCCCGAACCCGGTGTCCCGCTCGTTGGCCAACTCCGAGACGACCCGCTCCTCCGCCTCCCTCCGCTCGGTCATCGTCTGCCATCGAACGTCCGCCATGGTGGCGGCATCGGAGTGGACGGTGAACACGGCCTCGACATCTGCCGCCGTGAGTGGTCGGACCTCGAGTCGGTCCGTGGTCAGGGCTCGTGACACCGCTTCGATTCTGCCTCCACGGCGACGATCGGCTCTCGGTCGGTCGCTCGAAAAAGGTCGCACCGACGCAGGTCGCTGGCCTGGCGATCCGCAACGGGTGTAGGACGGGACCACCAAAGCGAAGGCGGTGACCATGCCCTGGGTCGACGTGAATGGCAGCGACATCTACTACCACGAGGAGGGGGTAGGTCAACCGCTCGTGTTCCTCCACGGCATGTCGTCGTGCGGGGAGGCGTGGTTCCAGCAGTTCGAGTCGTTGAGCCACCGCTTCCGCGTCCTCGCTTACGACAGCGTCAACCACGGCCACTCGTCCAACTCACCCCGCGACGAGCCCGAGCCGGACCGAGCTGACGAGCTCGAGGGTTTCCTGGCCGCCCTCGGTATCGAGCGTCCGATCCTGGCCGGGAACTCCATGGGCGGGTCGACGCTCCTGCGGTGGGCGGCCCGGCACCCGGGCGACGCGGCGGCACTCATTCCCTCGGGGTCGGGCGTGGCCCCTCCGGGCGGCTCGGCTGCGGTGCCGCGCCGGCTCGGACAGCCGATCGACGACAGCACGATCTTCCTGCCATTCGGCGATTCGCTGACCGAGCGGCTCCGAGAGGAGCGGCCGGTGCTCTACGACCGCTACTTCCGGATTCGCTCCACGGCCACTCGCATCGAGGCGCTCCGCCACCCACGCACGCCCACCGCGGCCAACCCGTCGCGCCGCGAGCTCGGTAAGCGGATCGGGAAGGTGACCTCGCCGATGCTGATCGTGGTCGGGGGCATCGACGGGGCGCTGCCGGCGGCAGAGCACCTCCACGAGCTGGTGCCGCACAGCCGCCTGACGGTGATCGACGGCGCGCCGCACAACGTCTACTGGGAGGCCGCCGACGAGTACAACGCGGCCGTCGCCAAGTTCCTCGACGAGGTCGTCTAGAGGCCGCAGTCACCGCAGGCGATGGCGGCCCAAAAAGTCGACCGGCCCGGCCCTGCCAGGATGGGCCATGTCCATCGACGTCCGTGCCACCGGAGACCCCGCGTGGGTGCTCGAGTCGGCCGGCCCGTTCCTGGCCGCCGACCCGGTCCGCCACAACGTCATCCTGACGCTGCTCCACAACCGGGTCGCCAACCCCGAGCCGGGCCGCTACTGGGTCGTCAGCGCGGACGGGGAGGTGGCCGGCGTGGTCTTCCACTCACCGCTCACCTTTATCGCCACGATCACCCCGATGCCCGGCGAGGTGCTGGCCTCGACAGTCGACTGGCTGGTCGAGGACGGGGTCGGGCTTCCGGGGGTGAGCGGGGTGGCCGACTCGGCGGCGCGCTTCGCCGGCCAGTGGACCGAGCGAACCAGGTCGGCCGCGGCGCCGACCCGGGGGAGCCGCATCTACGAGGCCACCAGACTGATGGAACCGCGCCGAACCGGCGGGGCTCGCCGGGCGGCGCGGGACGCCGACCATGAGGCGCTCGTCGGGTGGGGCGAGGCGTTCCAGGCCGAAACCGGGGCGGGGGCCGAGCCGGTTGAGTCGATGATCACCCGCCGGACCCGCAGTGGCGAGCTGTGGATCTGGGAGGACCAAGAGATCGTCTCGATGGCCGGCGTCACGCCGCCGGTGAGCGGCGTCTGCCGGATCGGGCCCGTGTACACCCCCCCCGAGCTGCGGGGCAGGGGTTACGCGTCCGCACTCGTGGCCGCGATGGCGGCGGCCGTCCGCGGTCGGGGCGAGCGGTGCATGCTCTACACCGACCTGGCCAACCCCATCTCCAACGCGATCTATCGCGCCATTGGGTTCGAGTCCGTCGACGAGGTTCTCGAGTACCGCTTCGCATGACCGTCGCGTCGCGACGGCCTGCTCAGGCCGGGATCTTCTCCGCTTCGGCCTCGTCGAGCGCCGCGGTGACCGCGGTGTCGACGAGTCGGAGCCCGTCGAGCCCGGGGAGTCGGTCGATCTGACGGTCGATCCGCTCGGCCGCCTGGCGGCCCTGCTCGTCGCCGAACAGGTAGGTGGCGAGGAACCGGATCTCGGCCTTCGGCATCACCCCGGAGCCGACCGGGCCCCAGTAGTGGCGCAGCGCGAAGCGGGTCATCCGGCGGGCCGTCCGGCTGGAGGCGAGCCGTTGGCCGGCCTGGCTGGCGTAGAAGTCGATGTGCCGGCCCTCCTGGCGCATGATGCGCCGGAGCAGTTCGGTGAGGACCGGGTGCTTGGCCTTCTCGATGAGGCGCCCGTAGCCGGTTTGGGTCGACCACTCGTTGACCGCGCCCCAGGCCATGTGGACGGCCGGCAGGTGCTTGGTGACCGCAGACACGGCGCTGAAAACGGCCGGACGGATCGAGTCGTTGCGGGGAAGGTGCTGGCGCATGTTGACCAGCCGGCTCCGCCCGGCCTCACCATGGGCCTCGAGGACCCGGCCTAGGGCGTCCCCGTGCCAGTGCTCCTCGTAGCTCCAGCACGCGAGGAAGGCGGTGATGTCGGGGTCCCGGTGGGCCCGGGTCACCAGGATGTCGCGGAGGTAGCAGATCGTGTGACCTTCGACGTCGTGCATGTAGCGGAGGCACCGCAGCG
>JBOGFV010000217.1:0-4295 GCA_050743525.1 Acidimicrobiales bacterium | reverse complement strand
GCTTCCTGGTCGGCGAGCTCTTCCGGCGGATCGACGGCCGATCCCTCGGGGCCGCGCTGGCCGAGGACGTCACCGGCCCACTCGGCGCCGAGGTGTTCATCGGGCTCCCCGTGGCCCTCCACGACCGGGTCGCGGAGTTTTATTGGCCCGGCGAGCCGGCCCCCGAGCGTGAGCCCGAGGGCCTCGGCGAGGCCGAGCTGATGGAGTTCAACGGCTACTACAACCCCTCGGGGCTCTCCGGTGCCGGTGTCGTCAACACGGCGGCCTGGCGTTCGGCCGAAATCCCCTCGACGAACGGGCATGGAACGGCCCGAGGGGTGGCCCGCCTCTACGCGGCCCTCGCGGCAGGCGGCTCGCTCGGGGACGTGCAGGTGATCGACGCGCCCACCCTCGGGCTGTTCTCCTCCGAACGGGTCGCCGGGCCCGACCTGATCCTGCACCGCCCGTCGCGGTTCGGCCTCGGCTTCCAGCTGACCCAGCCCGAACGGCCGCTCGGGCCGGGCCGCCGGGCGTTCGGGCACTTCGGCGCGGGCGGCTCGCTCGGGTTCTGCGATCCCGACGCCAACCTGGCCTTCGGTTACCTCATCAACTCGATGGGTTCGCGGTGGCAGAACCCCCGCAACGGCGCGCTGATCGACGCCGTGTTCGATTCGATCGGCTGAGATCCCCCAGGCCCGGTCGGTGCGGGGCGGCGCGGCGCCGCGCCCGATCGCGGGTTCGGCCCCGGCGGCGGTCAGTCGGTCGCACAACGCGTCGACGGCCGCAGCGTCAAGCGCGTCGTCCCCCCCCTGCACCCAGGACCTGGAACACCTGCGGACCGCGCAGCGTCGGGTCGAGGTCGGCCATCCTCGGCACGACGTGGAAGTGCACATGGGGGAGAACCCCTCGGCTTCCGCGAACAGCGTGACGTAGGTTCTCGCAGCCGAGCACTTCGCGGCGGGCGCCGGTCAGGCGGACGAGCAGCGGGCCGAGCTCAGCCCGCCTCCTCAGCGATGAGTTCGGACAACGCGACGACGTGGCGCCACGGGACGACCACGAGCCACCCGGGCACGCTGGTGCCGAACGCGTGCGCGACCCGCCAGCGGCCACCGTCGACCACGACCTCGCTTCTGGGCGGATCCGACATCGCGTTCACCCCGCAGACGGAGCAGTCGGGAGGCATCAGCCGAGGTGACCGGCGGGCGCTCCGAGCGGCCGAACGTGAGAAGCGGGGCCGGTACCCTCTCGGGCATGTCCGACTACGTCATCCCGGAGCCCGAGCCCAAGCCGATCGACGAGAAGCTGTCGATGGAGCTGCAGATCCTGTCGTCCAACGCCGTGCTGCGCGGGCACCCCTCTGGGGATGAGAAGTGCGTGAGCTGCCGCTACTACCTCGACGAGACGGCCGACTTCTCGTACTGCTGGCACCCCAAGGTGCGGATACTGGTCGGCGAGGGGTGGTGGTGTCAGTGGTGGGAGGCGATCCCGGAGGCCTGAGCCTTCCTCGTCAGGACATCGAGTCGAGCGGTCCGGTCTCCAGGGGTCTCGTTGAGGCCCTCGGACGTCGCCTGGTCGTCCGAGGGCCCAGCAGCTCGGCCCGGTCATTTGGGGTGCGCCGGCAGCCGCTTCCCACCGGCCCGGCACCGCCAATAGTGTCGGGCCAGTTCGGGACCGGGGTGAGAACAGGAGGGGCCGTGAACGAGGAACGATTCGAGGTCGACCGGACCATCGGTGTCACGCCGGCCGAGGTCTTCACGGTGCTGTGCGACCCGCACGGCCACGTGGCGATCGATAGCTCCGGCATGCTGATGGATGCGACCGGCGAGCCGGTCTCGGCGGTGGGCGACTCCTTCGTGGTGCACATGGACCGTCGCGGCCTCAACGACTTCCCGCTCGGCCAGTACGACGTGGTGGTCACCATCACCGCCTTCGAGCCCGACCGCGAGATCGCCTGGGGGATCTCGGGCGCCGACCGGCCGGCGATCGGGCACATCTACGGCTACCGGCTCGAGCCCGAGGAGGAGGGCACCCGGGTGGTCTCCTACTACGACTGGTCGGGGATCGACTCGGCCTGGAAGGAGCGGGGCGTCTTCCCGGTCATCTCCGAGACGGCCCTGCGGGCCACCCTCGGGATCCTCGACCGGACTCTCACCTCGGGCCGGCCGGCCGGCTGAGCGGGCCGGGCCGTCACTCGCCCCGCAGCGACGCCGCGTCGAACTGCACGACCGCGTCGTCGAGGGGGAGGACCACCTGGGGTTGGATGTAGGTGTGGGCGTCGGCGACGAGACGCACCGCGGTGCCCCAGGCGCTGAATCCGATCACGTGCGAGGCGAAGGGCACCGGACCCTCGGACACCCGCACCCCGACGATCCCCTGGGCCCCGGCGACTTGGCCAGAGGTCTGCATGCGGTCCATCGCGGACTCTCGGGCCGCGTAGAGGGCTTCGGTCAGGTTGGTGAGCTCGACGTTCTGGGTCGACTGGCGCATCGCCGTGGCCGCGTCGCGGCGAGGCGCGTAGATGTAGGCGGCACCGAAGCTGAGGCCAACCGGCGCCCAACCGGCGCTCGACATCAGTGTGAAGTCGCGAGCCGACAGGTCTGAGACAAAGGGTGCCGCCGGCGCCTTGGCCTGACCGACCGGGCGTATCGCCGTCCCGACCAGCTCGACGGTCACGTGGCGGGACTGCATCCTCATCTCCAGGTGGACGCCGACGACCCCATGTCCTCCGACGCGCGCGCACTCTTTGGCAATGCGCGCCGAGGCACCGTGGACGGCGGCGTTTTGGGCATCGGAGGCCGAATGGATCTCGCCGCGCCCCCAGACCCACGCGCCCGCTTGGATGGACTGGCACCCGACCCCGAAGACGAGGTCGATCGGTTCCCACGAGGCCGAATGAAGGAGGAGCGCCTCATCGATGCTGAGGTCGGAGGTTTGACCGTGGCCGTCGGGAGTCCGGGCGTTCTCGGCGAGCCAGGTGGCGGCGCGGAGCATCTCGGCGCGGTTGTCGGGAGTCGCTGGCCCGCTCACGTGAGGCGCACCGTCGGTCGGGCTGGCGGCATCGGGTCGAAGTCCTTGAACCGGCGAACCCTGGTGCCGCGCAGGATGCACTCGAGCACCTGGTCTCCTTCGCCGGCCTCGCGCTCGGTCGTGCCGATCGAGATGCCGTGGATCGAGTCACCCCCGATCTGCCGACGTGCGTGCTCTCGGGCCAACGCCTGCACCGCCTCGTGGGCGTCGGAGATCTGGTCGATGGCGGCGGTGGATGCGGAGTCGCCACCCCAGTAGGCGCGGGTCTGCAACGTCCCGACACCGCCCGACATCAGCCACGCCGTCACGCAGTTGGCCCAGACCCGCAACGACGCCACCGCCGCGACGACCGAGATGGGCATGAACCCGGCCTCGAGCAGCTTGGCCAGCCGCTGGCCCGCGAGATAGGTCGACCACGGGCGACCCCCCGGCGGTGGGGGGCCATCCTCGACCACCACGGCGGTGCCGAGCAGGTGGAACTCGACGACGCTCGAATCGGTCAGCGCTCGCGTCGAGTCGGTGAACCCGATGATCCCGTGGGCGCCGACCTCCTGGGCCTCCTCGATGAGGCGGTCGAAGGCGGATCCGAAGCCCTGGAGCCATGCGTCCTCGACCCAACTCTGTTCGAAGTTCTGTCCATAGGTGCGATGTTCGATCGATCCGACGTAGCCATGCGGGCAGCGGTAGGTCTGGGAGTACGCGCCCGCGGGGAGGTACGGGGTGCCGAGGCCGTATCCCATGGACGACCATCCCCACTGCATCGCGCAGAACCCCTGGACCAGGCCGACCGGCCGGAGCCCCATCTGCAGACACGCCGCGAAGTCCGGCACGGTCAGGCCGGAGGAGAACGAGCCCGATTCGAGTCGCCGGGGCGCCGCCTCGGGGAGGTCGGCCGGACCGCTCATCAGTTGTCCAGCGAGATGATGACGGTCGGGCGGGGCAGCGTCACGTCCCCGCCGGACTTGGTCACCGCGGTGCCGAGCGACAGGAACTCGATCGTGTGCGAGCCCCACTGGTGCGACTTCTCCTCGAGCCGCACCCCGACGATCCCGGTCGCGCCGAGCCGGTTGCCCTCGTCCTGCATCCGGGTCATCGCGAGCTCCCGGGCCTCGTAGAGGGCCTGGGTGAAGTTGGGCAGCTCCACGTTCTGGCCGACGGAGCCGAGGGTCTGGCCGAGGCCGCGGTGGGCGATGTGGTACACGCAGGTCCCCATCACCAGGCCCTGCGGCACGTAGCCGGTCTGCATGATCGTCCAGAAGTCCTGGCCCGACAGGTCCGAGGTGAAGGGC
>JBOGFV010000216.1:0-9653 GCA_050743525.1 Acidimicrobiales bacterium | reverse complement strand
GATCTCACAGCGGGTCCCCAACTCTTCGCCGGTCCGACGCACCGACACGTTGGCGTCGACCCGCATGGAGCCCTCCTCCATGCGTCCGTCCGAAGCGCCGGTGGCGACGAGGATCGACCGGAGCTCGGTGGCGTACTCACGGGCTTGGGCCGCCGAGCGAATGTCGGGCGCGCTCACGATCTCAACCAATGGCACGCCCGAGCGGTTGTAGTCGATCAGCGCGTAGTCGGCGCCGCCGATCCGGCCCGTCCCGCCGATGTGGGTCGTCTTGCCGGTGTCCTCCTCGAGATGAGCCCGCTCAATTCCGACGGTCGAGCCGTCGGGGAGCTCCAGCCGCCCGCCCCGATTGATGGGCGCGTCGTACTGGGAGATCTGAAAGTCCTTCGGCATGTCGGGATAGAAGTAGTTCTTCCGGTGGAACGTGGACGGCGCGATCTCGCATTCGAGCGCCGTGCCGATGCGCATGGCCAACTCCACGGCCCGGCGGTTGAGCACCGGCAGGGAGCCGGGGAGGCCGAGGCAGGTCGGGCAGACGTTGGTGTTGGGCTGGTCGCCGAACGCGTTGGGGCAGCCGCAGAAGAGCTTGGTCAGGGTGGCCAGCTCGCAGTGGACCTCGAGCCCGATCACCATCTCCCAGCCGGCCGGCAGGACGTCGGTCACGCCACCCCAACCGACGGGGCGGCCCGCTCCAGCGCTCCGGCCAGCGCGAACAGGGTCGCCTCTCCGAGCGCCGGCGCCATGGCCTGGACCCCGATCGGGAGGCCGGCGGCGTCGCTGCCGAACGGGACGCTGACCGCCGGGTGCCCGGCCAGGCTGGCCGGGACCGTGCAGGTGTCGGACAAGTACATGGCGAGCGGGTCACTGGCGTGCTGGCCGATCGCGAACGCGGTGGTCGGGGTGGCGGCGCCCAGCAACGCATCGAACTTCGCGTAGGCGTAGGCAAAGCCGTCCGAGACGAGCGTGCGGACCCGCTGGGCCTTCGCGTAGTAGGCGTCGTAGTAGCCGGCCGAAAGCGCGTAGGTCCCGAGCATGATCCGCCGCTTGACCTCGGGCCCGAACCCGGCGGTGCGGGTGGCCACGTTCATGGCGCCGACGTCGTCGGCGTCGACCCGCAGGCCATAGCGGACCCCGTCGAATCGGGCCAGGTTGGAGGAGGCCTCGGCCGGCGCGATCAGGTAGTAGGCGGCGAGGCCGTAGCGGAACTGGGGCACCGAGATCTCCTCCACCGTCGCGCCGGCCCGCGTCATCGCCTCGGCCGCCTCCCGGACCCGGGCCGAGACCTCGGCGTCGACCGCGTCGATCAGCTCGGTCACGACGCCGATCCGCATCCCTTCGACGCCCCGGTCGACGGCGCTCAGCACCTCGGGGGCCGGGCGATCGAGCGAGGTGCTGTCGAGCCCGTCATGGCCGGCGATCGCCTCGAGGACCAGGGCCGCGTCGGCGACCGTGGACGTGAGGGGGCCGATCTGGTCGAGGGAGCTCGCGAACGCGACGAGGCCGTAGCGGGAGACGACCCCGTAGGTGGGCTTCATCCCGACCACGCCGCATAGGGCGGCCGGCTGACGGATCGACCCCCCGGTGTCGGACCCCAGCGCCACCGGGACGAACTCGGCGGCCACCGCCGCCGCCGAGCCGCCGCTCGAGCCGCCCGGCACCCGCTCGGTGTCGTGGGGGTTGCGGGTCGGTCCCGTCGACGAGTTCTCGGTGGACGAACCCATCGCGAACTCGTCCATGTTGGTCTTGCCGACGACGATGGCCCCGGCGGCCTCGAGACGCGCCACCGCCGTCGCGTCGTACGGGGGCAGCCAGCCCGCCAGGATCCTCGACGAACAGGTGGTCGGCACGCCGCGGGTGCAGAGGTTGTCCTTGAGGGCGACCGGCACGCCGGCCAGCGGTCCCGGGTCGGCCCCGGAGGCCACCTGGCGGTCGACCGCGTCGGCGCGGGCGAGGGCCCGGTCGCCGAGCACCTCCAAGAACGCGTGGATGCGGCCGTCCCCGGCGTCAATGGCCGCGAGCGACTCCTCGACCACCGAGCGGGCGGGCCGCGACCCCGACCGGACCGCCGCCGCCACCTCGACGGCCGACCCGCTCACCCCTCCTCCGAGAGGATCTTGGGCACCCGGAAGCGTCGGTCCTCGGTCGCCGGGGCGACCGCCAGCACCTCGTCGCGATCGAGCGTCGGGGTCGGCTCGTCGGTGCGGAGCACGTTGCGAAGGGGCAGCGGGTGCGACATCGGGTCGAGCCCGTCGACGTCGAGCTCCGACATGGCGGCCGCGTACTCGAGGACCGAGGCGAGCTGGCCGGTGAACTGGCCGAGCTCTTCGTCGCTCAGCTCCAGGCGGGCCAGCCGGGCGACATGGACGACGTCGTCTGGGCCGATCGCCGGGGTCTTGGACGGCGGGCGCTCGTCGCCCGCGGTCATCCGCCCGAACCGGTGGCCCGGAGGACGAACTCGGTGGCGCGCTTCTCGATCTCGTCGCGGTCGTAGTCGAGGGTGGCCACGTGGTAGCTGCGCTCGAGCCACACCCGCTCGCAACGCTCGCCCAGCGCCGCATCGATGTCGTCGCCGTTGACCGGCGGCACCACGTGGTCGTCGCGGCTCGAGAGGAGCAAGACCGGGCACGAGATGGTCGAGAGCTTGGCGCCGACCTCGCTCGCCGCTTCGAGCAAGGACAGCAGCGGCTCGAGCGGCGTCTGGCCATAGGAGAGCTCGGTGGCGTCGGGCAGCGCGATGTCCGAGCCGATCCCGTCCATCAGCGTCTCGCCGGCGTCGAGCATCCCGCGCACGGCGGCGACCTGGTCGTCGGGGATGGAGCGGACGAGCGGATTGATGAGGACGAGTCCCCCGATCTCGGGATGCCGTTCCCCGAGCCAGCAGGTCAGCGTGCCCCCCATGGACAGCCCGACGACGGCCACCCGCTCGCAGCGGCCGGCCAGGTCCAGGTAGGCGGCCTCGGCGGCGCCCGACCAGTCTTCCCAGCGGGTGCCGACCATGTCGGCCACCGCGGTCCCGTGCCCGGGCAGGAGCGGGGCCTCGACGGTCAGGCCGGCCGCCGCGATGGCTTGGGCCAGCCCCCGCATCGAGAAGGTGTTCCCGGTGAACCCGTGGATCAGGAGGACCCCCTCGGGACCCCCGGATGCGGAGAACGGCTCGGCACCTGCCATCACGGGAGCGCTCACGGGAAGGATGCTATCGGGCGCCCCGTCCGGCTCCGGAGGGCCACCGGCGCCCGGTTCGGACGATCACCGCAGGGTTCGGAGCCCGGACTAGATGCGCGCGCCGCCCCGGCGCGAGCATTCGGCGACCCAAGGTGAGAGGAGCAGCATGCCGTACCAGTTCCTGAGCGACGAGTGGGTGGCCGAGGCCCGCAAGATCAGGGCCGAGTTCAAGGGACTGAGCGCGCCGGTGACCAACCCGCTGCGCATCAACCTGGTGATCAGCGAGGTCCCCGACTCTGGCTCGATCGACGCCCACATCGACACCTCGGGCGGAGAGCCCGACATCGAGCGCGGCCACCTCGAGAGCCCCGACGTGACCGTCACCCTCGACTACGACACTGCCAAGGCGCTGGTGGTGGAGGGCAACGGCCAGGCGGCGATGTCGGCGTTCATGGCCGGCAAGCTCCGTGTGGACGGCGACATGGCCAAGCTGATGGGCATGCAGGGCACCGGCGCGCTCTGCGAGACCGAGGAGCTGGCCGCCCGGATCCGGGAGATCACCGCCTAGGGCGGTCAGACGGTCACCCCAAGCTTGCCGATCTCGGACTCCAGCTGGGCGATCGTCCAGCGGTCCTTCTGCTCGATGGTCTCGGTCATCGTCCAGCCCTGGAACAGTCGGACCGTCCCGCCCTGGACGAAGAACACCTTGCCGGTCACCGGGGATTTCTCGGTGGCCAGGTAGGCGACGAGCGGCGAGATGTTGGCCGGGTCCCAGATGTCGAAGGCGCCGCCATCGGGCGCCTTGATGACGTCGGAGAGGCCGGGGGTGGCCTCGGTCATGCGGGTTCGGGCCGCCGGCGCGATCGCGTTGACCCGCACCCCGTAGCGGGAGAGCTCCTGGGCTGCGATCACGGTGAAGGCCCCGATGCCGGCCTTGGCTGCCCCGTAGTTGGTCTGGCCCGGGTTCCCGAGCAGGCCCGAGGTCGACGAGGTGTTGATGACCGATGCCTTGACCTCCTTGCCGTCCTTGGACTGCTGGCGCCAGTAAGCGGCGGCGTGGCGGGTCGGCACGAAGTGGCCCTTGAGGTGGACGTGGATGACCGCGTCCCACTCCTCCTCGGTCATGTTGATGAGGACCCGGTCCCGCAGGATGCCGGCGTTGTTCACGAGGACGTGCACGTCGCCGAAGGCCTCGACGGCCGAGTCGATCAGGCGCTTCCCGCCGGCCCAGTCGGCGACGTTGTCGGCATTGGCGATGGCCTCGCCGCCCATGCCCTTGATCTCGTCGACGACCTGCTCGGCCGGCGACCGGTCGTCGCCGCTGCCGTCGATCGCGCCGCCGAGGTCGTTGACCACGATCTTCGCGCCCTCCGAGGCGAACAGGAGCGCGTGCTCCCGGCCGATCCCGCGGCCCGCCCCGGTGATGATGGCCACCCGTCCGTCAAGTGCGCCCATGATTCGATCGCTCCGTTCCGCTCCGGCGATCGGGCGAGCCCCGACCCAGGGTCCCCGGGGACCTCCTCGCGCCGGACCAGACGTTCGGTGCGCCGGATGAGCAGGCTAGTGGCGCCCTCCGGGCGTCGAAAACCCGGTCGTGGGCCGGTTTGATTTCAAGGATTAGGGGTGCGGACCGATCTTCAGAACCGTGATCTGACCCTGGCTCGGCCCATAGCACCACCAGATCCGCCAGGCGCTCGGAGCGCTGTTCTCGACGTAGCTCTCCCAGACCGTTTCATCGAAGATGTGGTCGAGCGCGTCGAACCGATGCGAATTGAGGCCAGGGTGGCGCGGGTTGTTCGCCAACTTCGCGAGGGCATTCTCAACTTTGCCCCTGCGCTTCTCGTCGGCGATCCGGTCGAGGACCTCCTGGGCCTGCAGCGCGAGGGACATGTCGAATGCCATGACGTAACATTAGCATGAAGTGGGTATAAACACATAAACCCCGTTGTGGACTTAAGGGAAATGGGGTAAGGTGGACACACCGACTGTGACATCGGGGCTGAGGAGATGAAAGCCGAGGTGATGGCATTGGCAGTGAAAGCGAAGGAAGTGGAACTCGACTCAAGAGGGCGAGTGCCGCTGGGTCGCTTCGCGACGTCGAGCCGATACAGGGTGGAAAGAAGGGAGGACGGTGAGATCGTGCTCACGCCAGTGATCTCGATCACCGAGCGCGAGCTGGCCGTCCTCGGCAACCCGGCGCTCGTGGAGAGCATCAAGCTGGGAATCAAGCAGATGCGAGCAAGCGAGGTGAGGCACTACACGCCGCCCCCCATCGTGGACGACGACACTTTGGCCTGACCGAAGCGGTCCAAAAACCAGGGAAAAGGCGAGGGAGGGCCTTTCGGGGCCCTCGTCTCGCGTCCTGCCGAGCGAGAGTCCGCGACGTTCGCCTTCGTCGAGTAGTCCAGCGATCTCCCAGACCCACCAACATGATCGCCCCACCGGCGACCATCGCCGGGGTGGTCGGACGCCGCTGGGTCTTGGTGAGCGTCTGGTGAGGCCGGGCGAAGTTCGCATGTAGTGGGGGCCGACCGCGTGGGCCAGGTTTCTCGACCTTCTTTGAGAAGGCGTCGCTGATCCCGGACTCGGTGACGGCGACGGCGAGGAAGCCGACCGCGGCGAGGTCGGAGGCCGCGCCGAGGGCGATCCGCTCGCAGGGGTGGGTGCCCGAACCGCCCAGCCGGTCCGCCTCGTGGGTCCGGAGGACGACGGTCACCCCCTCCCGGACCACGAGGCGCGCCAAGGCTTCGGCCTCCGGGCCGCCGGCCGCGCTCAAGAGGTAGGTGCCCTCCTGGAGCAGCGGGTCCATCGTCGCCAGGAGCCGCCCGAGGTCGCCGTTCGGCCATCGCCCAAAAGGCTGGCCGAGGTAGTCGGCGGACGAGACAGGATGGTGACGATGCCAACCGTGCGCCGGGCTGGTCCCGACGACCTCGATGCCTGCCTGGAGATCGCCCGACGGCTTCCCGACTTCTTCACCCCCGATGTCCCCGACAAGGTGCGGGCCGATTGGGCGGACGGGACGACCTGGGTGGTCGACGACGACGGCCCGGTCGTGGGCTTCGCGCTGGTCGGCCGCCGCTTCGCGGGCGCCGCCGAGATCCGGTGGATCGCGATCGAGCCCCCCCGGCGGGGCGGAGGGATCGGCACGTTGTTGCTCGAGACGGTCGCGAGCAGCCTCGCCGCCGACGGGGTGGTGCTCCTCGAGGCGAAGACACTGGACTCCTCAGAGGACTACGAGCCCTATGTGGCGACGCGGGCGTTCTGGGAAGCCCGCGGGTTCCTCCAGATCGACATGATCAACCCATTTCCAGAATGGGGACCCGGGAACCCGGCCGCGATCTACGTGCGGCCGCTCGGCGACCCGTCGGACGACGCAGGCGAGTCGAGCTCCCAGCAGTAGACGAAGACGCCCGCCAGCGCCGGGTCGAACGCCGAGAGCCGTCGGGCCTGGAACGCCGGATCGGCGCGGTCGACCGCGGCGTAGGTGATGCCGAGCGCCGCGGCCGGCTCGAACCCGAACCGCCGGTAGAAATCCGGGCTGCCCAGCAGCAGGACCAACGGAAGCCGCGCCCCCTCCGCCCCCTTGAGCAACGACTCCATCAGCGCCGTGCCGATCCCGTGGCGTTGGTGGGAGGGCGCGACGGCGAGCGGCGCCACGGCCGCCACCGCCTGGCCGCCGAGGTCCCCGAACGCGGTGAGCACATGGCCGACGACATCGCCGCCATCGACGGCCACCAGCTCGAGACCGGGGACCGCGGCGCCGGACGACCAGGTGCGTTCGACGATGTCCAGCTCTTCGCGCCCCCCGTCGCTCGCGAAGAACGCGGCCCGGACGAGCGCCCGGACCGATGGCCGGTCGTCGTCGATGGCCGCCCGGACGATCGGCGCGGTCATCCGAATCGCTCGGCGATGGCCACCGCGTTGTCGTCCCAGGCCCGAGCCGTGTCGATGATGAGCGCCGCCTCGCTTGGAGGCGCCCAGGTGGCGGCCGAGCGCTCGACCTCGGCCCACTCGAGCTCGTACCAGTCGGGGATGGCCCGTCGGCGGCCCTCGACGCGGGAGCGGTGGAGGACGGGATCGGAGCAGACGGTCGCGACCACCACGAGCTCGCCAGCCTCGTCGCGAGCGACCCGCCCGCACGCCTCGATCTCGGGGGCCCGAGCCACCCCGTCGAGCACCACCGACCGTCCCCGACGCAACTCCGCCCGCGCCATCGCGGCCAGCACCGACCAGCCGACGACCCGGTGCCCGAGGTCGACCTCGTCGAGGGCCCGCTGGAGCGCCGGGTAGGGGCGCAGCCCGCTCATGGCCCAGTCGTGGGCGAGGACGGCCGCCCCGAGCCGGGCCCCTACCGCGTCGGCAACGGTCGACTTGCCAGCCCCGGGCACGCCGGTCACCAGCACCAGCACCAGCAGCGGCCCGGCCATGCCCGACACAATGCCCCGGCGCCGGTGCCCGTGCGGCCCGGGAACATCGGAGGGCGATCAGGCGTTGCGCGCCCTGTGAGCGAATCTGCGACGACGGTGGAGTTCTGGTTCGATCCGGTCTGCCCCTGGGCTTGGATCACTTCACGCTGGGTGTTGGAGGTGGAGAAGGTCAGACCGGTCCAGACCCATTGGAACGTGATGTCGCTGGCCTACCTGAACCTGACCGAGCACGAGGGAAAGGGCCTCAGCCCCGAGTACCTCGAGCGCATGGAGCGGGCCTGGGGCCCGGTGCGGGTGTGCGCTGCGGCGGCGGCCGAGAAGGGCGACGACGTGCTGCTCCCCCTCTACACGGCCATCGGGACCCGCTTCCACAACGAGCAGCGCCGGGGCGCCGAGTCGCTGGCCGAAGCGGTGGCCGCGGTCGGCCTGGACGCCTCGATCAACGAGGCGGCCTCGAGCAGGGAGTTCGACGAGGCCATCAAGGCGTCGCACGGGCGCGGCATGGACATGGTCGGCCTGGACGTCGGCACCCCGGTCATCGCGGTCGGGTCCAACGCCTTCTTCGGCCCGGTTGTCACCCCCGCGCCCAAGGGTGAGGCGGCCGGCCGGCTGTGGGACGGGGTCCTCGCGGTGACCTCGACGGACGGGTTCTTCGAGCTGAAGCGGACCCGGGACCGCCGGCCGGCGTTCGACTAGGAGGGATCGGCGAAACGATCAGCCAAACTCGCCGCGGCGCGGCGCTGAAGGCGCCCGAGGCGACCGGCCGGGGTGCGTCAACCTGCGGGCGCTGCGCTCCCGAATAGTCGCCGCCGCTACCTTTGGTCTGCATGGACCGTGGCGAGCCAGGATGGGTCAGTGCTTGACCATCGAGGCCGCCAACGGTGACCGATGCGGTCAGGGTGGCCGGAGGCGCGCGCTATGACCAATTCGCCGAGTGGTACGCAGCCTGGGTCAACGAGGTCCCGGCCGTCATCTGCGATCCCGACTCGGACCTGCTATCAACCCGGCTGAGCGGACAGCGCTGGCTCGATGTCGCATGTGGATCTGGGCGCGCTTCCAGGGAGCTAGCCCGGCGGGGGGCGAAGGTGCTCGGCGTGGACCTTTCCCGGGAGCTCGTACTCAAGGCTCGGGCGGCCGAAGCAGCCGAGCCCCTGGGGGTCAGCTACATCGTTGCCGATGTCAGCCGACTGACTGAGTGGTGGGACGGTGAGCCTTTCGACGGCGCCGTGTGCGAGATGGCCCTCATGGACATCGACGACCTCGACGGGACTCTGGTCGCGATCGCAAAGGTCCTGCGCTCAAGCGGGCGGTTCTTGGCGTCCCTCGTCCACCCATGCTTCCCAGGCAACGAGGCCGGGCTGTCGAGCTGGTCGCCGGAGCACGACTACTTCGTCGAGGGATGGTGGACATCGACCCACCACAATCCCGACGGTGTCCGAATCCGGGTGGGCTCAAATCATCGGACCGTGTCCGGCTACCTCAACGCTCTGATCGGATCGGGACTGCATCTGGAGCACGTCATCGAGCCGCCAGCTCCGGTGCCGACCATGTTGGTGCTGGCCTGCCGACGGGCGTAGGCACCCGGGCGCCGGGTTTGGGGTAAGAGTCGACCGAGTTTGGGATCGGTGCCGCCGGATGCTCCGTCGGCGGGCCCCTGACCTGTTCATTTGGTTCGGAGATCCCTCCTCGGCGCCCTGGCTCAGCGCCCGAACCTCCGATGCCACCAGTCGGGGTCGCGCGCGTGCGCGTGGAAATGGTCGGGGATCTGGCGCATCACCCGGTCGAGCGACCAGCCGTCGGCCCCGAAGCGGGCGTCGGCCGCCTCGCTCAGCCTGGCCACCATGTGCTCGACCGCGTCGTCGGACGGGTTCGGGCCGTGGTGGCGCCACACCACCATCGGAACGTCGCAGACCTCGCAGTCCGCCACCCAGCAGACGTCGTCCTCGTGGTACCAGGCCGTGAGGCGGGCGGCCTCGCAGAGCTCGCAGGCCGGGCCCGCCCAGCTCGGCCGCTCCACCGGTCAGCCGCGGTCGAGGGCGGCCCGGAACGACGCCACCAGCTCGGCGG
>JBOGFV010000215.1:0-21578 GCA_050743525.1 Acidimicrobiales bacterium | reverse complement strand
CTTTTGGCTCTCGCTCTTCCGTTTTCAAGGAACGACCGGGGCACCCACTCAAGGCGTTGGTGCCTGGTGTTCGAGGCTCGGGACGACACGAGGTCGACCGATCTCTTGTTACCCCCACCGTCCGTCGGCCCTCCGACGGGGGCCGACCTGTGACGGCGGGGCACTTACGTTACCAGTGCCTGGAGGGGGGCGCAACGGCGCCCAGGCACGCTCCCAGGCATGAACAGCTCCTTCAGAATACCGATCCGGGCAGGCCGAGGGCCCTTCGAGCGCCCCGCTAGCGTCAGCGCCGATGCCTGGGGCGATCCAGAGGGCCAGCTTCGGACGGTTCGGTTGTCTACTCCGTGCCTACGCATCAGCCTGAACAGGCCACCCCGGCTTCCCGGGCCAAAACTCTCGGGCGCATAGTCGACCATCTGGTGGCTCGTGCTCCTGGGCACCCCCTCAGGGTCGGTGTCGACGGGATCACGGCTGCTGGGAAGACCACGCTGGCTACCGAGATTGCCGAAGCCATCCGCAGGGCTGCCCGGCCGGCCCTCCAGCTTTCCATGGACGGGTTCCACCACCGCCGTGAACAGCGATACCGCCAGGGCCCCGAATCAGGCCTCGGCTACTACGAGGATGCCTACGACCTGGTCGCTCTCGGTGGATTGGTGCTCAGCCCCCTGGGGCCGAATGGCGACCTTTGCTACGCCCCCCGGGTGATCGACCTCGAGGCCGACCTCCCGGTTGAGGAGCGCATGGTGGCCGATCCCGAGTCGATCCTCGTGGTCGACGGAAGCTTTCTCCTGCGTGACGAGCTGGCTGGCCTATGGGACGAGGTGGTCTTCGTCGACACCGGGTTCGCCGAGGCCCTGGTGCGGGGATCCCGCCGGGACGCTGCGATGTTCGGCGGCGTCCAGCAAGCCGCAGAGCGCTACCGCTCCCGCTACCACGAGGCCTCCCGGATCTACCTCGAATCCGTCGACCCGAGATCGGCCGCCACGGTCGTGATGGAGAACAACGATCCGGACCAGCCGGTCCTCAAGCGCATCGGTGGCCGCCCCGGCGAGCAGGTCCGAGTCTTCTCGTACGGAACGCTCCAACAGCCCGATGTCCAGATGTCGAGCTTCGGCCGACTCCTCGTTGGAGCGCCCGACCGGCTCCCCGGGTACACGTCGAACTGGGTCCAGATCACCGATCCCGAGGTGATCGCGGCAAGCGGTTCCGACCGCCACCCGATCGTGCAGGCGACCGGGGTCGCACGCGACTCGGTCGAAGGCACGGTGTTCGTGCTCAGCCCCGAGGAGCTCGCCAGCGCCGATACCTACGAGGTCAGTGACTACCGGCGGGTGCCGGTCCGGCTGATGTCCGGTGCCGACGCCTGGGTCTATGTCGCCTCGGGCTCGAACCCGTAAGGGACAGCGGTCACAAGCCGAAGCGAGCCGATGTACTCGGGCTGGTCGCGGAGATGCCCGAATCGGCGTTCCCACTCCCCGCTTTCGAGGGACGATCCAAGGTGGGCGACAAATCGGTCGATCGTCTTCTGTTCGACGAACGCCCAGCCCGACTGGGCGGCGCGGACGGCCGGGTCCAACAGGGACTCGGGTCTCGCGTAGAAAGCTTCCCCGAACCCGTCGACGCAGTCGATCGGTATCGGCACCGGCGCGACGGTGCTGTGCCCACCGAGCAATCGGCTGATCCTCTCGATCTCGGGATAGCGCGGCCGCTCGGCGGAGATGATCTCGGGGGCGTAGTGGTTGAGCCAGAAGTGGTCGAGCACGGCTGGATCGAAGGTCAGGATCACCACCGGCCCGCGGCTGACCCGCCGCATCTCCGCCAACCCGCGCTCGAGGTCGAGCCATTGGTGGATGGTGATCGTGGCCATGGCCGCATCGAAGGCGTCGTCCTCGAACGGCAGCTCCTCGGCGGTCCCGTCCAGGGCCCGGCTCTGGTGCGCTGGTCGTTGAGCCCGCATGACCTCAGAGGGCTCGACTGCGGTGACATCTCGATCGGCGGGCTCATAGGAACCGGCGCCGGCACCGACGTTCACCACCCGCCTGGCCTCACCGAGCGCCGCATGGACCAGCCCGGCGATGCGTGGATCGGTCCGACGCACCTGGGCGTACCCGGCACCGTGACGCTCGTAGTCGAAGTCACCAGCCGAGACTGATCGTGCCGCCATCGCTCCTCACATCGAGGTCGTCCGGGCCGGCGGTCCGCTCGCCAGGCCCCTCACCTGCGGTGTCGGGCACCTTACGCCTCGACCGCCGGCCCGAGAGAGGCGGTCAGAGCCCTAATATCGGATCGTGCGAAGGAGGCGGCATGACTCAGTATTCGAAGATCTTCATCGGGGGCAGGTGGGTCGACTCAGAGGGCTCCGGGAAGATCGCCGTGGTCAACCCGGCGACCGAGCAGGTCATCGCCGAGGTTCCCGAAGGGACCCCCGGGGACGCCGACCGCGCCGTTGCGGCCGCCCGGGAGGCGTTCGAGACCTGGGGAGCGACGCCACCCGGCGAGCGGGGCAAGTACCTCGGCCGCATGGCCGATGTGCTGGGAGCCCGGGCCGACGAGCTCGCCGCCACGATCTCCGCCGAGGTCGGAATGCCCCTCAGGGTGGCCCCGATCATGCAGGTGGCCGGTCCCCTGGCCCATATGGCGTCGCACGCCGATCTGGCCGAGGAGTTCCCCTGGGAGGAGCAGATCGGCGAGAACGTCGTCGTGCGGGCCCCGGTTGGAGTGGTCGCGGCCATCACCCCCTGGAACTTCCCCTTGAACCAGGTCGTCAACAAGGTGGCCCCAGCGATCCTCGCCGGCTGCACCGTGGTGCTGAAGCCGAGCGAGGTAGCGCCGCTCACCGCGTGGGCCCTGGCCGAGGCGGCCGAGGAGATCGGCCTCCCGCCGGGCGTCTTCAACCTGGTGAGCGGGTTCGGCCCGGTGGTCGGCGAGGCCCTCGTGAAGCACCCGCAGGTCGACATGGTCTCGTTCACCGGTTCGACCCGCGCCGGCAAGCAGATCGCGGGCCTCGCCGCCGATTCGGTGAAACGGCTCGCCCTCGAGATGGGCGGCAAGTCCGCCAACATCATCCTGGACGACGCCAACCTCGACGAGGCACTCGTCGCCGGGGTGCGGGCCTGCTACGTCAACTCGGGCCAAATCTGCGTGGCGCTGTCTCGCATGCTGGTTCCCCGGAGCCGCTATGACGAGATCGTCGAGAAGGTGAGGGGCATCGCAGAGTCGGTGACGGTTGGAGACCCCCAGACCGACGTCCAGATTGGACCGCTCGTCTCCTCGACCCAGCGCGACCGAGTCCGGTCCTACATCGACAAGGGGGTGGCCGAGGGCGCCCGCCTGGTGACCGGCGGTTCCGAGCCCCCCGAAGGGTTGTCGACCGGCTACTACGTGCGACCGACCGTCTTCGCCGACGTCGACAACTCGATGACCATCGCCCAGGAGGAGATCTTCGGCCCGGTGCTCACGGTCATCGCCTACGAGGACGATGACGATGCGGTCCGCATCGCCAACGACACCATCTACGGCCTGTCCGGCGCGGTGTGGTCGGGCGACCCGAAGAGGGCCGAGCGGGTGGCTCGCCGCCTCCGGACCGGGACCGTCCGGGTGAACCAGGGCGGCCGGGGTCGCGGCGCCCCCTTCGGCGGGTTCAAGCAGTCCGGGCTCGGCCGTGAGTCGGGCAAGTTCGGGCTCGAGGAGTACGTCGAGCTCCAGACGATCAGCATCCCGGGCTGACCGACGCCGGGCCTCGCGACCCGCTCGACACGTTCGGGTCCCCGGAGACCCAGAAGCGCCACGGCTGCTCCGCGGCGACGCTGATCCCCACCCGCGGACCAACGGCGGGACTCTCGGGCGGAGCCATCCCGTCGGTGCACAGGGAGATCGGGCCGCCGGCCCCCAGCAGGTCGGCCCCGTCGAGCTCGCCGGTCACGCCCAGGGCCTGGCACAGCTTGGCCGGACCGCTGCACAGGTCGCGGTCCCGCCTGGCCGCCGGCCGGACCGCCCGCATGGTCTCGAGGCCGACAACCGGTGCGGCGGCTCGCAACAGGACCGCGCCGGCCACCCCTTCGGGCCGGCAGACCACATTGGCGCACCAGTGCATGCCGTAGGTGAAGTACACGTACAGCCGGCCGGCCGGCCTGAACATCGTGGCGTTGCGCTTGGTCGGCCCCCGGTACGCGTGGGAGGCCGGGTCCTCCGCCCCCCGATAGGCCTCCACTTCGACGATCCGGACGATCCGATCGCCTCGGACGAGCAGGGTGTTGAGGAGCCGTGGCGCGACGTCGAGCGGATCGCCCGAGAGCAGGCGGGCCGCGATGGGCCGCAGGCGGGCGGCCCGCAGGCTCACGGCGATGGGGGGCTCGGCTGCTCCTCGCCGGCCAGGACGCCGAGCCGGGTCCGGTCGACCCCCAAGCGCCGGGTGAACCGCTCGAGCTGCTCGGCCACCGCCTTGGACCCGGCCCCGCCGGGCGTGGTCCGACGGGTCACCGCGACGCCGGGGTCGAGCAGCTTGGCCCCGGCCTCCCCGAGGTCCGGGTGCGCCTGGACCAGCTCGGCCAGCGGGACATGGCGCTCGATCGAGTCGCGGACGAGGCCCCCCACCAGCGCGTGGGCCTTTCGAAACGGCACGCCCTGCTCGACCAGGAACTCGGCGAGGTCGACGGCCGCCGCCGAGGACCCGTCGGCTGCCCCCTGCATCCGGTCGTGGTGGAACTCGATCGTCGCGAACAGCCCCACCAATGCCCGCAGCGCCACCAGGACCTGGGTGACCGAGTCGATGAGCGGCGCCTTGTCCTCCTGGAGGTCCCGGTTGTAGGAGAGGGGCAAACCCTTCAGCGTCACGAGCAGGCCGGTCAGATGCCCGATGAAGCGCCCCGCCTTCCCGCGGGCCAGCTCGGCGACGTCGGGGTTCTTCTTCTGGGGCAGCATCGAGCTGCCGGTCGCGTAGGCGTCGGCGAGCGTGCAGAAGCCGAACTCCTCGGTCGACCACAGGACCACCTCCTCGCCCATCCGGGAGAGGTGCACGCCGAGCAGCGCGATGTCGAACAGCGCCTCGGCCACGAAGTCGCGGTCGGAGACCGCGTCGAGCGAGTTCTCGAACCGGCCGTGGAAGCCGAGCGACTCGGCCACGAAGTCGGGGTCGAGCGGCAGCGACGAGCCGGCCAGCGCCCCGGCCCCCAACGGCGAGACGTCCATGCGCTCGATGGTCGCGACCAGCCGGTCGACGTCCCGGGCCAGCGCCCAGCCGTGAGCCAGCAGGTGGTGGGCCAGCAGCACCGGCTGGGCCCGCTGCATGTGGGTGTAGCCGGGGAGGTAGACGTCGCCGGCCTCGGTGGCCCGACCGAGCAGGACCTCCTGGAGGCCCATGACCCCCGCAGCCACCGCGGCGAGGTGTCGCCGGCACCACAGCCGCAGGTCGGTCGCGACCTGGTCGTTGCGGCTGCGCCCGGTGTGGAGCTTGCCCCCCACGTCGCCGGCCAACTCGGTGACCCGCCGCTCGATGGCGGTGTGGACGTCCTCGTCCTCGGCCGCGAAGCCGAAGCGGCCCTCGTCGACCTCCTCGGCCACCCGGTCGAGGGCCGCCAGCAGGATCTCGACCTCCTGGTCGTTCAGCACGCCGCTGCGCCCCAGTCCCCGGACATGGGCGCGCGAGCCGGTCAGGTCGTCGAGCGCGAGGGCCCAGTCGAACCCGATGCTGACGGTGAACTCCGAGACGACCTCGGCCATCTCCCCGGCGAAGCGGCCCTGCCACAGCGTCACCGACGCTCGCCCCGCCCCTGGCGGGCCGCCCAGGTGGCGACGCCCAGCCCGAAGATCCGGACGAAGCCCTCGGAGTCCTGGTGCCGGAAGGCGTCCCCGGCATCGTAGGTGGCGAGGTCGTGCACGTAGAGCGGCGCCGGGCTGCGCCGCCCCTCCACGGTGCAGACGCCGGGCGCCTCGAAGCGCACCCGGACCTCGCCGGTCACGTGGCGCTGGGACCGCTCGATGAAGGCATCGAGCGCCTCCTTCAGCGGCGAGAACCACAGACCGTCGTAGACGAGCTCGGCCCACCGGTGCTCCAACCGGATCTTCTCGTGGGCCATGTCCCGCTCGAGGGTGAGGTCCTCGAGGTCGGCATGGGCGGCCAGGAGGGCCAGGGCGCCCGGGCACTCGTAGACCTCGCGGCTCTTGATCCCGACCCGGCGGTTCTCCACCGCGTCGATGCGGCCGAAGCCCCGCGAGCCGGCGATCGCGCCCAGCTGCTCGATGATGGCCTGCGGGTCCAGGGAAGCACCGTCGAGCGAGACCGGCGCGCCGGCCTCGAATCCGATCACCACCGACGCCGGCTCGGTCTCGGTCACCCGCGTCAGGGTGTAGGCGTCGGTGGGTGGACCGGCCCACGGGTCCTCGATGGCCCCGCACTCGATGGCCCGGCCCCACAGGTTCTCGTCGATGGAGTAGATCTTCTCGACCGTCGCCTCGATCGGGATGCTCCATTTGGCCGCGTAGTCGACGCAGTCGGCCCGGGTCATCCCCCACACCCGGGCGGGGGCCAGCACGTCGAGGTCGGGGGCCAGCGAACGCGTTCCCACCTAGAAGCGGACCTGGTCGTTGCCCTTCCCGGTGCAGCCGTGGGCCACGGTGTCGGCCCCGTGCTTGCGGGCCTGGTCGACCAGATGCCGCACGATGAGCGGGCGGGAGAGGGCCGAGACCAGCGGGTACTTGTTCTCGTACTTGGCGTTGGCCTTGATCGCGGGGACGCAGAACTGCTCGGCCAGCTCGCGACGCGCGTCGAGCACCACCGCCTCGACCGCGCCGGCGGCAAGGGCGCGCTGACGGACCTTCTCCCACGCCTCCGGCTCGGCCTCGGCGGCCTGGCCGACGTCGACCGCGACCGCCACCACCTCGACTCCGTGCTGCTCGATCAGCCACCGGACCGCCACCGAGGTGTCCAGTCCCCCGCTGTAGGCGAGCACTACCCGCTTCGCCACCGCTATCGCCTCCGTTGGTCTGCGCCGTTGGCGCGCCCGCCCGGGCCGTCGGTCGCGTCCGAGGCCCGTCCCGGCTCGATCAGGGATTGAAGCCGCTCGACCATGGCCGAGCCGCCCTGGTCCTCGGCGACCACGAGGAGCACCGTATCGTCGCCCGCCACCGTCCCCAGCAGGCCGGTGGTGCCGCTCCGGTCGAGCGCCGAGGCCACCACGTGCGCGCAGCCAGGCGGGGTCCGCAGCACCACCAGGTTGCCCGAGGGCTGCATCTCGACCACCCACTCGCCGAGGACCCGGCGCAAGTGCTCGCTCGGGACGATCTGCTGGGTCGGCAGCTCGGCCAGGGCGTAGGCGCTCTCGCCGCCCGGCAGCCGGACCTTCAGCGCGCCCAGCTCCTCCAGGTCCCGAGACACCGTGGTCTGGGTGGCCTCGATCCCCTCGGAGGCGAGCAGCTCGACCAGCTGGCCCTGGTTGGTGACCGGCTGGGCTTCGAGGATGCGCGCGATCCGGTGCTGGCGCTGGTGCTTGGTGACCCTCATCCGCCCTCCCCGGCCACGGCGTCGCGCAGGATCGCGAGCGCCTCGTCGATCTCGGCGTCGGACACGAGCAGGGGCGGGGCCACCCGGACGGCGTCGGGCCGGACCGCGTTGACGAGCAGGCCGTTGGCCAGCGCCCGGCCGGCCACCGCCTTGGCCCGCTCGCCGTCCAGGCGGGCGGCCAGCAGCAACCCGGCCCCCCGGACATCCACCACCCCGGGCAGCACGGCCAGGCCCGCGCCCAGGCGGGCGCCGGCCCGCTGGGCCCGGCCGCACACGTCCGCTGCCTCCATGACCGCGAGCGTCGCCCTGGCCGCCGACAGGGCCAGGGGCTGGCCCCCGAAGGTCGAGCCGTGGTCCCCGGGCCCGACGGCGGCCGCCACCTCGGCCCGGGCCCAGCACGCGCCGACCGGCATCCCGTTGCCGAGCGCCTTGGCCATCGTCACGATGTCGGGCGCGAGGCCCTGGGCCTGGAAGGCGAACCAGTGTCCGGTCCGGCCGAGCCCGGTCTGGATCTCGTCGGCGATCAGCAGCGCGCCGTGCTCGTCGCACAGCTCCCGCACGCCCCCCAAGTAGTCCGACGAGGGCACGTTGACTCCACCCTCCCCCTGGATGGGCTCGAGCAGGACGGCCGCCGCCGGCCCCGCCTCGAGCGCCGTCTCCATCGCCCCGAGGTCGTCGAAGGGCACGTGGTCGAAGCCCTCCGGGACCGGCGCGAACGGCGCGTGCTTCTCGGGCTGGCCGGTGGCGGCCAGCGTCGCCAGGGTCCGGCCGTGGAAGGAGCCGAGGGCCGCCACCACCCGATGGCGGCCCGGCCCGGCCCATCGGCGAGCCAGCTTGATGGCGCACTCGTTGGCTTCGGCTCCCGAGTTGGCGAAGAACACCTGCCCACCGGCCGGCGAGCCGCCCCCGCCGATCAGCCGGTCAAGGGTCGAGGCGACCTCGGGGGCCAACGCGTTCTTGTAGAGGTTCGAGACGTGGCTGAGGGTGGCAGCCTGCTCGGCGATGGCGGCCGCCACCACCGGGTGGGCGTGACCGAGCGAGGTCACGGCCAGGCCGCCGATGAAGTCGAGGTAGCGCTTCCCGTCCTCGTCGAACAACTCGGTCCCGACCCCCCGCACGAACACCGGGTCGGCCGGCGAGTAGGTCGCCATCAGCGACGAGCGGGGCTCGGACGCGCTCATGGTGCCACCATGGTGCCGACGCCCGAGTCGGTGAACAGCTCGACCAACAGCGCGTGGGGCACCCGGCCATCGAGCACGTGGGCCCGCCGCACCCCTTCGCGCACCGCCCGGGCGGCCGCCTCGAGCTTCGGGATCATCCCGCCGTCGACCACGCCGTCCTTGACCAAGGAGTCGACCTCGGTCGCGTTGATCTGGCCGATGAGGGTGGCCGGGTCGTGGCGGTCGGCCTGCACGCCGGCCACGTCGGTGAGGTACACGAGCTTGTCGGCCGCCAGCGCCGCCGCGATCGCTCCCGCCGCCGTGTCGGCGTTGATGTTGTAGGCCTGCCCGGCCGCGCCGATCCCGACCGTGGCGACCACCGGGATGAGCCCCTGGGCCAGCAGCCCCTGCACCATGGTGGGGTCGACCCGGAGGATGTCGCCGACGAACCCGAGGTGGGCCGATCGCTGCTCGGCGGTGATGAGGTGGGCGTCCTCGCCGGACAGCCCCACCGCCAGCGGGGCGTGCACGTTGATGGCCGAGACGATCTCCCGGTTGACCTTGCCGACCAGGACCATCCGGGCGATGTCGAGGGTCTCGGCGTCGGTCACCCGCAGGCCGTCGCGGAACTCGACCTCCTTGCCGAGTCGCCGCATCATGTCGCCGATCTGGGGTCCGCCCCCGTGGACCACCACCGGGAGGATCCCGACCGAACGCAACAGCACCACGTCCTGGGCGAAGGTGTCGAGGGTCCCAACCGGTCCCCCGGCGGGGTCGTCGTCCAGCAGGTCGGTGGAGGCGGCCAACGCGTTGCCGCCGTACTTGATGACGACGGTGGTCCCGGCGAACTCCCGAATGTACGGGAGCGCCTCGACCAGCAGCGACGCGACGGCGGCCGGTTCGGTCCGGATCGGCGCGCTCACGAGGTGGTCCGGTTCTCGTCGATGTAGCCGTAGCCGAGGTCGGTGGACAGGACCGCCCCGGACCCTTGGCCCAGCCCGAGCTCGCAGTGCAGGTCGATGTCGCGCCCGGCCATGTGGGCCCGCACCGCCCCGGGGTCGTGGTCGGCCGCGACCCCGTCCCGGCACACCGCCGCCCCGCCGTAGGAGATGGTGACCGCATCGGGGTTGAACGCGACGCCGGCCGTGCCGAGCTCGCTGACCACCCGACCCCAGTACGGGTCCTCGCCGTTCATCGAGCACTTCACGAGGAGCGAGTCGGCCACCTTGCGGGCGGCCTGGTGGGCCTCGCCATCGGAGGCCGCCCCGGTCACCCGGATCCGAACCACCTTGGTCGCCCCCTCGGCGTCGGCGGCCATCTGCTCGGCCAGTGACCCGCACGCCTCCCCCAGCGCCGTCGCCAGGGCGCCGGGAGCCGGCGGCCCGGCCAGCCCGCTGGCCAACGCCACGACGGTGTCGTTCGTCGAGGTGCAGCCGTCGACGCTCAACGAGTTGAACGAAGGACCCACCGCGACGCGCAGCGCCTCAGCCAGCTCGGCCGGGGTGGCCCGGGCATCGGTGGTCAAGACGGCCAACATGGTGGCGAGGTTCGGCGCCAGCATGGCCGCCCCCTTGGCCATCGCCCCGACCGAGAACGAGTCGGCCGAGACCAGCGCCTCCTTCGGGACGGTGTCGGTCGTCATGATCGCCCGGGCCGCCGCGGCGCCGTCGTCGGGTTCGGACCCGCGCCGGGCCACGATCACGCCGAGCCCCGCGCTGGCCACGTCGATCGGGAACGGCACGCCGATGAGCCCGGTCTGGCCGATGAGGACATGGTGGCCTTCGGCGCCGACGCCCTCGCCGACCAGCTCGCACAGCCGAGCCGCCGCCGCGGTGCCGGCCTCGCCGGTGGCGGCGTTGGCGTTGCCGGAGGTGAGCACGATCGCGGCCGCCATCCCACCGGTCGCCGAGAGGTGCTGGCGGCTCACGATCACCGGGCCGGCCGGAGCCAGATTGGAGGTGAACACGCCGGCTGCCGGCACCGGGCGCCCGTCGGCGGTCGCCACCACGGCGACATCGGGCGCGCCGCCAGCTTTGATCCCGGCCGCCCCCCCGGCCGCCACGAAGCCGGCGGGGCCGGTGACGCTCACGGATAGACCCCGGCCACCGGCAGCCCGGTCGTCTCGGGCAGCCCCAACGCGAGATTGGCGCACTGCACCGCCTGCCCCGACCCGCCCTTCATCAGGTTGTCCAGGGCGCACATCGCGATCACCCACCCGGTCCGGTCGTCGAGCGTCGCCGACACGTGCGCGCAGTTGGAGCCGACGGTCGCCTTGGTCGACGGCGGCTCGTCGGTCACCACGATGAAGGGCTCGTGCGCGTAGGCGGCGGCGAGGGTCTCGTTGACCTGGGGGGCTGTCACGCCGGGGGCGGCGGTCCGGGCGTAACAGGTGGCCAGGATGCCCCGGCTCATCGGGGCGAGGTGCGGGGTGAACAGCACCGAGGCCCCGAGGATCTGCTCCATCTCGGGAGTATGCCGGTGCGTGGTGACGCCGTAGGCCCGGAAGTCTTCGTCGACCGTGGTGAACGCGTTGGCCTGCGTGACCCCGCTGCCGGCCCCCGACACGCCGCTCGCCGCATCGACCACGATCCCGTCCCGGTTGATCAGGCCGGCCTCGAGCAATGGGGCCAGCGCGAGCCCGGCGGCGGTCGGGTAGCAGCCGGCCGCCGCGACCGCCGTGGCCCCGGCGATGCGGCCCCGGTACAGCTCGGGGATCCCAAGGGCGAAGCTGCCCAAGAGCTGGGGCGCCGAGTGCTCGTGCCCGTACCAGGTCGAGTAGGCGGCGGGATCGGTGAGCCGGAAGTCGGCGGCCAGGTCGACGACCACGCCGACCGTCCCGAGCAGTCCGGGAACGAGCGACTGGGACTCCCCGTGCGGAAGGGCCACGAAGACGAGGTCGAGCCCGGTCAGCGGGGCCGGGGAGGTCGGCTCGAACCGGAGGTCCGGATAGGCGGCCCGAAGCGACGGGTACCGCGCCCCCGCCATCTCGCCGGCCTGGGTGGCGGCCATGGCCGAGACGACGTCGAACTCCGGGTGGCCCGCGCACAGCCGAAGCAATTCGAGCCCCAGGAACCCGGAGCTGCCCACGATGCCGACCTTCATTCGATAACTATACGACATTCCGCATAGTCATGGAATACTTATGCAGAAGGCTCTCAAGAGGGCGGCCCACGCCCGCGACCCCCTGGCCCCCCCGGCGAGGCCGACCCGAAGCGTTTCGACGATGGAGGGGCTCGGTGGCAGTCCAACGGATCGCGATCAGCATCGCGATTGGGTCCAGCTGCTCATGTGGCTGGTCTGACCATCCTGGTGGGGGTCGTGGTTGACCCCCACCAGGCCCGAGCGATCACGGTGGCGTCGGGGCGGTCTTTCTCGCTGCCGAAGGTGCGCTGGTCGGCCTGGTCCTTCGCCGACGGAGGAGCCGACGACGCCGGCAGCTCTGGCCCACCACCACCGACGAGCCGAGGGTCAGCCCCTGACCCGGGCGGGCCACGGCCTCAGGGGCGATGCGGCTTCCCGCGACCGGCCCACGTGCGACGGGCTGGTCGAACCGGTAGAACTCAGATATGTCGCGACCCATCGCTTCGACCGTCGAGATCGCCCGCCCGCCCGACGTCGTCTTCGCCTACGCCGTCGATCCTTCCCGGTTCGGTGAGTGGCAACGCGGGGTGGTGGAGGGTCATCTCGAGGGCCCCGCTCCTCCGACGGTGGGGACGATCTGCAAGATGACCCGGCGCCAGGGCGCGATGAAGCAGACCTCGACGTCCCGGGTCATTGAGATCGACCCCCCGAGGACGTGGGCAATCCATGGGATCGACGGTCCCATCCGGGCCGACGTCCGGGTCGTGGTCGAACCGTTGGACACCGCGACCAGGTCGAAGATCACAATCCAGCTCGAGTTCTCCGGCAGTGGGTTCGGAAGGCTGATCCTGCCGTTGGTCCAGCGCCAGGCGGAGCGTGAAGTACCGCAGAGCTGCCGGAAGCTGAAGGAGCGGCTCGAGGCCGGCGACGTCAGCTAGTCGGGCGTCCGCTGAATTCCGACTGAGGTGACCCGGAGGCCGCTCAGGTGGACGATCGCGGTGGCCGGCACCGCTCCGCGCAGAGAGAGTCCGCTGTAGGACGCCGGCCCTCCGCCGGTGTTCGGAGCCCATCCGTCCGACTCGAGACGATACGCGATCGCCTCGGTCCCCCAGGTCCCGATGAAGAAGTTCGGGGTGAGGACGACCACCGTCACCGGACCAGCGGGGACCTGCCGTTCGATTGCTGCAACCGCGGTCTGGATCAGGGTGACATCGGCGCGGCTCCACCCCACCGCCGCCGGGTTCGAGGCGGCGGTGAACCCGGTGGCACCCACCCCGCCCAGCGCACCGGCGATCGCGGCCAGCCCGATCCACGGAGCGAGCCGTTCGAGCGAGGTCGTTCGCACCGCCGGCATTGTGCGAGCCACGGCCAGGGCGATTGCCCCGAGGCCCCACAAGAACGCGACCCACATCAGGATCCCGACCACCCACAGGAAGTCGACCAGGTAACCGAGGCTGATCACGTTCTTGGTCGGGAACACGGCGAAGCTCACGACGAAGCCGGCCCCGACCGCCGCCGTCGCCGCGCACAGGCCCCCGAGGCCGCGCCGGCCGCTCAGGTAGGCGGCGACCGCCCCGACCGCCAGGAGGGCGAGGACCACCGCCCCGTACCAAGGGGCATGGGCGGTCTCGAGGTGGGCCACCTTCAAGAACGACTGGGGCAGGTGGGTGAGCCAGATCGGGTGCGCGCCAGCGGCCAACCCGATCTCCCGGAACCCGAGCGACGCGCCGAACGTGCTCTGCCCCTTCCCCGAATGGAGGATCGCGCTGATGTTCCCGTGCGGCCCCTCGAGCTGCTGCACCAGCGGGGCGAGCCAGCAAGCCACCCCGACCGCCAGACCCGCCCACACCCAGCCGAGCTTGCGGGGCCGCTCGCCGACCACCAGCCCGAGCACCAGGCTCACCACCACCAGCGCGACCGCCGGGACCACGAAGATCAGGTGGCTCTCGGCCGCCACCGACGCCGCCACCACCAGCACCGGCCACCACCGGGTCGCGCCGGTCGACACCGCCACCGCCAGCGCGACGGCGGCCAGCAGGAACGGCACCGGGAGGTAGGCGTTCCAGGGCAGGTTGTCGAAGACCTGCGGGGTGAGCCACAGCAGGTCGAGGACGACGAAGGCGACGACGGCCGCTCCGACCCACCGGGCCACGCTCCAGGCCGCCTCCACCGCGACCGACAGCGCTATCCCCGCCCACAGCGCCGCCCCCCACATGAGGCCGTGGGCCGGGTCGATGCGCACCGGTGCCGAGAGCAAATAGAACAGCATCGGGCCGGGGTCGAACACCGCGTGGCCGGTCTGGAAGGAGGCCGCCGAGGCCAGGCCGGTGAGCGGAACGTGCATCGAGAAGACCTGGTACGACCGGCTGGCGATGGCGGCGTCGTCCCCGAAGGCCCGCCAGCCCCGGGCCAGCTCGACGAGGGTCGGCACGAGGACGGCGCTCCACACTGCGGCGTGGCTGGCGATCCGGACCCCGACTGCGAGGCCGCGGTGCCGCCGCGGGTCCGTCTCGGCCGGTCCCTCGTCGGCGGGCTCGGCCGGCGCGGGATCGGGGCTCAGCGGCCGGTCTTCAGTCGTTTTCTCCAAGCATCACAGGTTGCCTGGAACTGCCGGCTCGTGCAGGCGGCCACGAACCGGGGCGGCTTGGGCGCCGGGGGCGCCGACAGCCATGCCGCCGTGTCGGGGGCGACCACCTCGGGACCGTGGGGGCCGAAGTCCAGCCTGGCCAGGACGGCCGGCCGCGGCGTCGGGGTCTGGAAGCTGACCGCGAAGGGCGCATACAGCATCCACCAGCGCTTCCCGTCGTTGAAGAGCGACTCCTCCCCCGGCCCCGCCCCCTCGCCGTTGGAGGCCAGCCACGGCCCCGCCGACGAAGGCGAGCATGGCCCGGCTGGACCGGCGCACTCCTCGAGCCCGATCGCGTAGGCCGGCTCGTTGAACCAGTTGCCCGAGAAGAAGAGCCAGTAGTGGCCGGCGGCGTAGACCATGTCGGGGGCCTCCACGATCCGGCCCTCCCAGGTCTGGTCGGCGGTCAAGAGTGTCGTCGGCTGGCCGACCACGTGCAGCCCATCGGCCGACAGGCGCTGGATGTAGATGCTCGAATGGGTCGACGCCGAAAGGTTGGCGTTGTCGTCGGACTTCCACACCAGCCACAAGCGTCCCTGTGGGTCGACGAACGACCGCGGGTCGATCGAGCCCAGGTGGTTGAGCTGACAGATGAGCGGCTCCTGGGCCTTCGACACGTACGGCCCGACCACCGAGATCGACGTGGCCACCCCGATGCACTTGGTGGCGCCGAATGCGGCACCGGCGATGGAGGCGTTGAACCACATGATCCAGCGGCCGTGGAGGTAGCGGACGTCGGGCGACCAGGTGAAGCCCGGCTCCGCCCACTTCGGCAAGGTCGGCAGGGCGTCGAGGATCGTGCCCGGCCACGTGGTGAGCGAGTCCGAGACCATGAGCGGCACGTTGGGCCCGTAGAAGGTCTCCTGCGACGAGAACATGATGTAGAGACCGCCCAGCTGCACGACGAAGGGATCGGGGATGTCCATCCCCGGGGTGACGTCGACCCCGGGAAAGCCGATGTTGACCGGCGCCACGGCCAGCGGCGGGTCGGCCTTGTGGGCTGCGGCCGCCGGGCCGGCGGCCGCCAGGGCAGCCACACCCGCGCAGAGGATCGAGAGGCCGGCCGCGAGCCAGCGCAGGCGGGGCCGAGCCACCCCGAGCCCCCGCGCCCCGGACGCCGACATCGGTCGTCGCCGGTGCGCGCCCCGGGTCACCCCGAGGCCGATCCCCCCTTGGTCATCCCCCATCCGACGAGCGAAGCGCCGCCCCTACTTCCCGACTTGCCGCTTCCACGCACGCCGTCCGAAGCCCACCAACCTCCCGGTCGGTCAGGGTCCGGTCGTCGGCGCAGAACCGGAGGCGAAACCCCAGACTGCGACGCCCGGATTCCACTCCCGGACCCCGGTAGACGTCGAAGAGGGTAACCGACTCCAGGAGCTCGCCACCGGCACTCTTGAGCACATCGGCGACGGCGTCGGCCGGGATGGCATCGTCGACGACCAGCGCGAGATCGACGTCGGAGGACGGATATCGACTCACCGGCCGGGTGGTGCCTCCCCCGCGCGTGACCACGGTCGGGTCGAGCAACGGCCCGAGGTCGAGCTCCAGCCAGCCCACCCGGACCTCGCCAGCGCCGAACTCAGCCACCACCGCCGGATCGATCTCGCCCACCGTCCCGATCGCGACCTCCTCCGAGCCGGCCAGCACCCGGGCCGAGCGGCTCGGGTGCAGGCCCGGCAGGGGCGCCCCCCCGACGGGAGGCCGGATCCGCAGGTCATCGAAGGCGAGCGCCTCGGCCAGCACCCGGAGGGCGGCGACGGCCACCGAGGCGTCGTCGCCGTCCGCCGCGAACAGGGCCGAGAGCAGTTCGCGCTCGGTCGGCAACGCCGCCTGCTGGGCGCCGCCGGCGCCGGCCCGTTCGCCGTCCGCCGACCGGCCCGACGGCGGCCCGAACACGGTGCCGACCTCGAACAGGCGGATGTCGCCCTGCCGGCGGTCGAGGTTCCAGACCAGCGACCGCAGAAGCCCGGCCATCTGGGTTCGGCGCAAGGTCGCTTGGTCGGCCGCCATCGGGTTGGTGACCCGGATCGGCTCGACGGTCGACCCGACCCGGCGGTCGAGGTCGTCGTCGACCAGCGACGGCGTCCACGCCTCGTTGGCCCCCAGCCCGACCAGCACCTCGCGCACCCGCCGGCGGTCCTTCTGCCGGGTGCTGAGCCCGCCGGGCTCGGTCCAGGTCGGCTGGCGCCGCGCGATCCGGGCGTAGCCGTAGATGCGGGCCACCTCCTCGGCCAGGTCGGCCACGCCGTTGGGCTCGGGCCGGACGTCGGGCCGGTTGGTCGGCACGGTGACCGACAGGGCCCCGCCACCGTCGGGGGCGCAGTCGAAGCCGATCGGCGTGAGCAGGCCGGCGATCTCGTCGGTGCCGAGCCCGGTGCCGAGCAGCGCGTTGACCCGCTCGGTGGCGAGCGTGATCCGCGCCCGCGCGCCGAGCTCGCCCCGCACGTCCAGGGTTCCTTTGGCCACGACGGCGCCCGGCGAGGATTCGAGGACCAGCTCCCAGAACCGGTCGGTCGAGCGGTCGATGCCGAGCGGGTCGGTCCCCCGCTCGAAGCGCGCCGAGGCCTCCGTGCGCAGCTTGAGCCGCTTGGAGGTCCGGGCGATGGTCATCGGGTCGAAGTAGGCCGCCTCCAGCAACACCCGCGTGGTGGCGGCTGAGATCTCCGAGGAGCTGCCGCCGAAGATGCCGCCGATGCCGACCGGGGTGCCGTCGGCATCGGCGATCACGCAGTCCTCGCCGGTCTCGCCGAGGCCCCGGCCCGGGACCCCGAGCTCTCGCTCCACCCCGTCGAGGGTGGTCACGACCTCGCCCCGGGACGCCCGCCGGACCAGCAGCCCCGGCGCGCCCAGGCGATCCAGGTCGTAGGGGTGGGTGGGCTGTCCCAACTCCAGCATCACGTAGTTGGAGGCGTCGACCACGTTGTTGATCGGCCGCATGCCGGCCATGAGCAGGCGGCTGGCGATCCGGCGCGACGACGGTCCGACCGTGACCGATTCGGCGACCCGGACGGTGAGGCGCGGGCACATCTCGGGCGACTCGACCGCCGCCCTGGCGAGCGAGCCGACGTCGGGGCCCGCCTCGGCCACCACCGGCTCGGGCAGGGCGAACGGGACCTGGAGCCGAGCGGCCAGGTCGCGGGCCACCCCGGCGATGCACCAGGCGTCGGGCCGGTTGCCCTCGACCGTCAGGTCGAACACGACGTCGGGGGCGATGCCGAGGGCCTCGCCGAGCGGCGCGCCGACCTCGGCGCCGCCGGCGCCGGTCAGCACCAGGAGCCCCTCGCCGTCGTCCGACAGCCTCAGCTCGGCGCCCGAGCACAGCATCCCGTTCGACTCCACGCCCTTCATCTTGCGGCGGCCGATCTCGGTGCCGTTGGGGAGGACCGTGCCGACCCGGGCCAGCGGCACCAGGTCGCCGGCTCCGAAGTTGAAGGCGCCGCAGACGATCTGGAGCTGCTCGGTGCCCGCGTCGACCAGCACCCGGCGGATCCGGTCGGCCCCCTCGATCGCGTCGACCTCGAGGACCCGGCAGACCACGACCCGGTCGAGCCCCTCCCCGACCGGCTCGACCCCCTCGACGATCAGCCCCAGGTCGTCGAGGGACGCGACGAGGTCGGCGACGTCGCCGTCGATGGGGGCGAAGTCTCGGAGCCACGACAACGGGGCGCGCACGGCCGCTCCTCAGTACTGCCGGAGGAACCGCAGGTCGTTCTCGACCAGCGACCGCATGTCGGCGATCTCGTGGTGCATCTGGGCACAGCGCTCGATGCCGAACCCCCAGGCGAAGCCCGACCACTCGACCGGGTCGATGCCGACCGCCTCGAAGACGGCCGGGTCGACCATGCCGCAGCCGCCCAGCTCCAGCCAGCCGGTGTTCGAGCAGGTCCGGCAGCCCGCGCCGACACAGATGGTGCAGGTGATGTCGTACTCGGCCGAGGGCTCGGTGAAAGGGAAGTACGACGGCCGCAGGCGCGACTGAATGGCCGGACCGAAGTAGGCGGTGGTGAACGTCTCGATGGTGCCGGCCAGGTCCGAGAAGGTGATCCCGTGGTCGACCACCAGGCCCTCGATCTGGTGGAAGACCGGCAGGTGGCTGGCATCGGCGGTGTCGCGTCGGAAGCACCGGCCCGGGGTGACCGAGTGGATCGGGATGGATCCGGTGGCCACCGCCTTCTCCATCAGCCGGATCTGGACCGGCGAGGTGTGGGTCCGCAGCACGATGGTCTCGGGCTCGCCGAGGTCCAGGTAGAAGGAGTCGTACATGCCCCGGGCCGGATGGGCCGGCGGGATGTTGAGGGCCTCGAAGTTGTACCAGTCGGTCTCGGCCTCGGGCCCCTCGTCGACCTTGAAACCCATGGCCACGAAGACGTCCTCGAGGGCGTCCCGGGTTGTGGTCACCAGGTGGCGGTGCCCGCGCAGCACCGGGCTGCGGACCTTGGACACCACCACCTCGGTGAGGTCCATCCGGTCGGCCTCGAGGGTTGCGGCCCGCTCGGCCCGGGCCAGCTCGGCCCGGCGTGCGGCTGCCGTCGCCTCAAGGCGACCCCGCAACTCGTGGAGGGATTGGCCGACGGCCCTGCGGGCCTCGGCATCCAGTCCGCCCAGGCTGCGATGGGCACCGGCCAGCTCCGAGCGCTTGCCCAAGACCGCCGTCTCGGCCTCGTCCAGCTCGGCGGTGGTGCCGGCGGCAAGGAGGGCGGCCTCGGCGGCCCGCTCCAGGGCGGCGCCGTCGAGCGCGTCGCGGCCGGTCATCGCCCGCCTTCCCCGCCTGTCCGGCCCGGCCATCGGGGGATTCTACGTGGCCGGGTCGGAACCCCGGAATGGGTGGGCGTGGCGCTGGTGTCGCACCTCGTCACTCCCCGACGTGATCCGGTTCGCTTCCCGGCAGCGGCACAAGGGGTGGCCGTCAACGGCCCGATCGGGCGGTCTCCGACTGACCGCCTCGAACTCGGACGGACCAACGCGACGGACCCGAGGTCGTGGATACGGGCGAGGCGCTCCTCCTCGCCCTCACCGGCCGGACATCGGTGCTCGACGAGCTGAGCGGTGCAGGCGTCGAGCACCTTCGCGAGCGCGTGGCCGCCTGACCAAGGCGACGACGCTCGAACACCGAATCGATCGAGCCGAGCCCGAGGAAGCGGTTCGCTAGCCGGGAGGCGGTTCGCTCCGGCGCTGTCGCTGGGCCTCGAAGCACAGCACCGCGCTGGCGACCCCGACGTTGAGCGACTCGGCCCGGCCGGCCATCGGGATGGCGGCGGTGCCGTCGAGCGACCCGAGGAGCTCGGGGTCGAGACCGGCCGACTCGTTGCCGAGCACGAAGGCGCTCGGCAACGAGAGCTCCAGGTCCCGGTAGTCGGTGCCGACCGACGCGGTGCCGTAGACGGCCAGACCCCGCTCCCGTAGCCACGCCAGGACGGGGTCGAGCTCGGCCGCCACCACCACCGGCACGTGGAAGATGGAGCCCGCCGAGGAACGGACCGTCTTGGCGTTGAACGGGTCGACCGTCCCGGCCACGCAGACCACCACATCGACGCCGGCGGCGTCGCAGGTCCGCAGCACCGTGCCGGCGTTGCCCGGGTCCCGCACGTCGATGCACACGACGGCCAGGGTCGGGACCGCCACGTCGGCCAGCGCCACGTCGGTCATGGCGAAGATCCCGAAGACCGGGTGCGGGGTGACCGTGTCGGCGACCCGGTCGGCCACCCCCGGCGCGAGCATGTGCACCCGCGCTCCGCCGGACCGCGCGGCATCGCAGAGCGCCGTGACGTCGCGGGAGCGGTGGGCCGCCGCGTCCACGAAGATCGCCTCGGGGATCCGCCCGGAGTCGAGGCCGCACGTGACGACCTCGACGCCCTCGGCCACGAAGGCGCGCTCGGACCACCGCAACGCGCGCTTCTGGAGCAGCCTGCGCAGCCGGCGAACCCGCTGATGCGCGAAGCCCAGCTCCTGGGTCAGGAGGCGGTCTCCTCGGCCGGCTCCCTGCCGGTGTTGGCGGCGGCCACCGCGACCAGGGCCCCGAAGGCCTCCGAGTCGGTCACGGCCAGGTCGGCCAGGATCTTGCGGTCGACCTCGACGCCGGCCCGGTGGAGGCCGTTGATGAACCGGCTGTAGCTGAGGCCGTTCTGGCGGGCCGCCGCGTTGATCCGCTGGATCCACAGCTTGCGGAAGTCGCCCTTGCGGGCCCGGCGGTCACGGTACGCGTACTGCATCGAGTGCAGCAGCTGCTCGTTGGCGGCGCGGAAGCTCCGGCTCTTGTTGCCGTAGTAGCCCCTCGCCTGCTCGAGGACGGCGCGGTGGTGCTTGCGTCCGTGCACCGAGCGCTTGACTCTCGCCATCGAGGTCCTCCTTCGTGTGTGGTGTCGATCGCTTCAACGGGCCCGCGGAACCTACGGTCGCGCGCTCTCCTGCTCGCCCGGCCGTGGGGCAGGCCCGGGGGCTAGAGCCCGAGCATCCTTCGGACGTTGCGCTCGTCGCCCGGGGCGAAGTCAGTCTCGCGGGCGAGCCGGCGCATCCGGACGCTCGTCTTCTTCTCGAAGTTGTGCCCGCGGAAGGCCTTGCGCCGGCGCAGCCGCCCCGACCCGGTCACCTTGATCCGCTTCGCCGCGCCGCGGTCGGTCTTCATTTTCGGCATAGTCAGGGTTCCTCTGGTGCCGCAGTCGTGTCGTTGCCACCGTCCGCCGACGCTTCGGGCGTCGCGGGAGTCACTGCACCCTCGCCCTCGGCGGCCTGCCGGGTTGCCCGGGCGGCCGCCGACTGGCGGGCCCGCTTGTCGGGCGCGAGCACCATGACCATGTTGCGTCCGTCGAGCCGGGGCTCGAACTCCACCTTGGCGGCGTCGCCGAGGGTCTCGGCCACCCGGTCCAGGATCCGCTTGCCGAGCTCGGGATGGAAGACCTCCCGGCCCCGGAACATGATCGTGAGCTTGACCTTGTGACCGTCCTCCAGGAACTTGGCCACCTGCCGGGTCTTGGTGTCGAAGTCGCCCGGCCCGATCTTGGGTCGGTACTTCATCTCCTTGATCCCGACGTGGACGGCCTTGCGCCTCGACTCCTTGGCCCGCTGGGCCTCGTCGAACTTGAACTTCCCGAAGTCCATGATCCGGCAGACCGGCGGGTTGGCCATGGGCGCCACTTCGACGAGGTCGAGGTCGAGCTCCTTGGCGATAGCTAGGGCCTCGGGCAACGCCTTGATGCCTAACTGCACACCATCGGGA
>JBOGFV010000214.1:0-9474 GCA_050743525.1 Acidimicrobiales bacterium | reverse complement strand
AGTTCGGGTGGCAGAAGTTCTTCGCGAGCCTGGAGCAGGTCCTGGCGCGGAAGGACTGAATTCGGCGGCAAATCCACCCACGAGGCAGAGGAGCGCGCATGACGAAGAGCGTGGCGCAGAAAGACGATCCTTCGCGGCTGATCGACGCGAGAATCAAGGAATTGGGGGACTGGCGAGGCCGCGGCATCGGGCCGACATCTCGACGCCGAGCCCCCGGGCGGCCCGCCGGGCGATGTGCTCGGCCAGGTCGCCATTGCGCTCGAGGTCGGTGAGCATGCGCAGCACCGTGATGAGCTCGCGGCGCTCCTCCATGGTCCCGTCACCGGTCAGGAGTCGGCCCTGAGCCAACACCGCGATGTCGTGGGTCAGGCGGTCGACCACCTCATCGCGCTGGACCAGTTCCTTCGCGGCCTCGCGGTCGCCGGCCAACAGGGCGTGGGTGGCGCCGGCGATGCCCTCGCCAACCAGCGCGAAGGCCTGCACGAAGCGCCGGTCAATCTCGGCCAGCACCGAGCCGGGCGCGTGGGGGAGCGCGACGAACTCGGGGTCGTCGGCCTCGGCTGCGGCAACCGCCACGGCCTCCGCAGGATCGTCGGTCTGGCCGCGTCGAGCGGAGCCAAGCCGGAACACCATGTGCCTACGGTACCCGGCCGCCACGCTCTGCCCCCGGGGGCGCACGCCTGCCGAGGCCAGCCACGGTCCCGGGTCCGGTCACACCCCGTGGTTACTGTGACCTCGTGGTGCTCGGAGCCTGCGTAATCACGCTGAAGCCTCGTCGCGCCAGTGGGCGAGACGTTGTCGGGAGGTTGGCATGACGGTCGGGCTGCTGATTGGGATCCTGCTGGGACTCGCCGTGGGCGTCGCGCTGGGGTTGCTCCTGCGGGCGCACCACCAGGACGGCGCCCTGGCCGAGTCCAAGCTCGTCCTCGGACGCCTGTCCGACGTCCAGGTCCATCTCACCCAGGTCACGAGCCGCTACGACGAGGCCGCCAATGCGCTGGCCGAAAGCCGGGCCGACAACGCCCGGTTGCACGCCGAGCTGGCCGAGGCCCGACGCGGCATCGAGGAGCGGACCCGGGCCTGGGAGGAGGACCGCGAGCACCTGCGGGGCGCGTTCGCCGAACTGTCGTCCAAGGCGCTCGAGACCAACACCCAGCGCCTGATCACGATCGCCGACTCCAAGCTCAAAGAGGCCCAGGAGACGGCCCGCGGCGAGCTCGGCCAGCGCCAGGAGGCCATCTCCCAGATGGTGGCGCCGTTGCGGGAGCTGCTCACCCAATACGAGGCCGGGCTCCGCGACATGGAGCTCGAGCGCAAGGGTGCCTACACCGGGCTCACCGAGCAGGTGAAGCAGCTGGCGTCGGCCCAGGACCAATTGAAGAAGGAGACCCAGAACCTCGTCACCGCCCTGCGGGCCCCCCAGACCCGGGGCCGGTGGGGCGAGATGCAGCTCCGCCGGGTCGTCGAGCTCGTCGGCATGGTCGAGCACTGCGACTTCAACGAGCAGGTCACCTCGACCACCGAGGAAGGCCGAATCCGCCCGGACCTGATCGTGCACATCGCCGGCCAGAAGGACGTGGTCGTCGACGCCAAGGTCCCTCTCGAGGCCTACCTGCGGGCCGTGGAGGCCGAGGACGAGGCGACCCGCCGCACCCACCTGGTCGCGCACGCCCGCCAGATGCGGACCCACATCGACCAGCTGGCCAAGCGGGAGTACTGGAAGCTCGACCTCTCGCCCGGCTACGTGATCGCGTTCGTCCCCGGCGAGTCGCTGTACAACGCCGCCTGCGAGCAGGACGGCGATCTCATGGAGTACGCGGCGTCCAAGCAGGTGCTGATCGCCACGCCGACGACGCTCATCGCCCTCCTGCACATGTTCGCGTTGGGGTGGCGGGACGAGGCGATGGCCGAGAACGCCCGGTCGGTGCGGGACCTCGGGGCGGATCTGTACGAACGGCTCCGGGTCCTGAGCAGCCACCTCGGCAAGATGCACCGGAGCCTGGCCAGCACCGTCGAGGCCTACAACGACACGGTGGGGTCGCTCGAGGCCCGGGTGCTGCCGACGGCGAGGAAGTTCCCAGGGCTGTCGGTCGTCGCGCACGGGGCGAAGGAGATCGAAGAGGCCCTCCCCGTGACGTCGATCCCGCGCCTCCCCCAGGCGCCGGAGCTAGTGGAGGGCGAAGACCACGTCGAGGAGCTCGATGGCCCGCCCCCGGCCCGCTCGACGCTCGAGCTCCTGTCAGACAGTGGCGAAGAAGCTGAGTTGCCCGGCGTCAGCGGCGTCGGCTGACTCCGCCGGGCGCGCCGGAGCCCGCACGGCCGCCTGGATCAGCTCCTCCAGCTCCTGGCCCTCGGCCGCGACGTCCTCGGTGCCGCCGGCGGCTAGGTAGCTGACCACCACCCGCTCGATCGGGCGGCCGGTCGTGTGGCGGAGCAGGTGGGCGTAGATGGCGACCTGGCGCAGGTACTGCGGGGTGCCGGTCCTCCCCGGGGCGGTCTTGAAGTCCACCACCACGAGCCCGCGTTCGGACTCGCCCACGAGGTCGGCGAACCCCTCGATCACCGAAGGGCCGTCGGTTCCGAGCGGGGCCGCCAGCGGGAGTTCCTTCCAGTGGCGGCCCGCCGCGATCGACCGGAGCAGCGTCGAGGCGAGGGCGCTGCGGACCATGCCGAGGGCTCGGTCGGCCGGCTCACCCTCCAGTCGCTGGATCTCGACCGATCCGCGCGCAATGGCGAGCCCGGCTTCGTCCATCTCACCGTCGGCGGGGAAGTCGATCTTGGCCAGCGCGTCGTGGACGGCCCGCCCGATGCGCTGCTGGGTGTCGTCGCCGAGGACCGACTCCGTCGCCCTGCCCTGGCCGCCGGGTGGTCCCGGCGACGTGACGGCGGCCAGCGCGGTCGCCGACCAGACCGGCTGTCGGGACCCCGACTCGATCAGGGCCCGCCGATCCCTGATCCAGACGTCCTGCTCCGCCCACCAGTCGCTGGCCGGCTCCGGCGAGACGTCGGCGGCTGCGTCCCGGGGTTCGGGCTCCTGGGCCAGGTCGAGCCGGGCGAGTGCCGGCATCCGCTCCCGACAGATCTCGTGCAGCGTCCTGGCGTGGCTCCGGCCGCCCTCCCGGTGGTTGAGGTCGACCACGAGGTGGTCCCGGGCCCGGGTCAGCGCGACGTAGAGGAGCCGGAGGCGCTCGGTGGCGTCCAAGGCGCGCTCGGTCGAGACCACACCTTGGTATGCCGACGAGCGGAAATCGCGGTTGAACGAGAACTCGGGCCCGTCGTCCCCGAAGAGGAGGGGCGGGGACGCCGAGACCGGATCGGTGTCGAGCCCCGTCAGGATGACGACCGGGAACTCGAGGCCCTTGGCCCCGTGCACGGTCAAGACCCGGACGGCGTCGTCGTCGCTCTCGGGCGGTCCCGGCGAGCTCGACCACCGGTCGGCCTCCTCGCTGAGATCGACCCATTCGAGGAAGCCCTCGAGGGTCCCGCCCTTGACCTCGTCGAACGCCCGCACCTGATCGATGAGCCAACGGAGCCGGTGCCAGTGGTCGCGCGGCCGCCGGTGCACCAGCGCCAGCTCGAAGAAGCGGAGCTCGGTCACGATCTTGAGCAGCAAGGCCGACGGGCCCAACCAACGGTGGTCGGCGTGCAGGGAGGCGATGACGCGCAGCGCCCGCTCGACTGGGTCGCTGCTCGGCTCGGCGGCCGGGCCGAGCGACCGGGGGTCCCAGGCGCCGGCGGAGGCGCGGTAGCGGACCAGGTCGTCGTCGCCGCAGGCGAGGGCCGGGGTGCGAAGGGCCGCCACGACGGCGACCGGGTTGGCCGGGTCGCTCGCCGCCCGGGCGATGGCCAACACGTCGCGCACGTCCTGGGAGCTCCACATGAGCACCGCGCCCTCGAGCCGGTAGGGGACGTCGAAACGGTCGAAGGCCCGCTCGAGCATCGGGAGCGACGTGCGGGTGGGCAGCAGCACCGCGATGTCTCGGTAACGGGCTGGGCGGGCTCGGCCATCGGCGTCGTCGACCACCGTCCAACCCCGGTCGGCGATCGCCCGGGCGGCCGACGCGACATCGCGGGTCGAGCGCAGCCGGACCTCGCGCGCCGGCTCGTCGGAGGCGGCACCGAACGTCGAGACCGACAGCCCATCGGCTGGGTCGTCGAGGCCGGGCCGGGTCGGGACCAGCGATCGGTGCGAGATGCCGCCCGCCTGGGCAAGGTCGGTGGTGAGGCCCTCGAAGATCTGGTCGACGAAGTAGAGGATCGGCGGCACGCTCCGGAAGTTGGACGTCAGCGCCAGCCGGATGTCCATCGCCCCAGCGGTCGACTCGAACTGCGCCACGTCGGCCCGGCGGAACCGGTAGATCGACTGCTCGGGGTCCCCGACCACGAACAGCCGCCCCCGCTCGCCCGCGGCGCCGAGCGAGCCGAGGAGCCCGGCGAGCTCCGCCTGCAGCGGGTCGGTGTCCTGGAACTCGTCGATCAGCAGGCACCGGTATCGGCTCCTGACCTGGTTGCGCACCTCAGCGTGGTCGCGGACGGCGCGCAACGCCTCGACGAGAAGGTCCTGGAACGTGAGCCGGCCGTCGGCCCGCCGCTCGGCCGCGGCCTCGAGCGACCAGCGGGCGATCCGCCACCCGAGATCGGCGATCACGGACTGTCGGGCCTCCTCGAGGATCGCGCTGAGCGCCTGCTGGGCCTCCGCACAGGTGGTCCGCACGTCGTCGATGGCCACGACCCAGTTCCCGGCCCGGCCGCGCCGCTGTCCCACCGAGACCGACTTCAGGTCCTGGAGCACGCTCAGCACCACGCCGTGGTCGTCCGACCCGACCAGGGGTTGGAGCCGTCGGCGGGCTCCGGCGACTGGTCCTCGCAGGTGGCCGAAGAGGTGGTCTGCGTCGTCGGTGCAGTGCTCGAGATGGGCGACGGCCTCGTCCAGGCGGGCCAGGAGCTCGGTCAGGTCGATCGAGAAGTTGCCGACGCCCAACCTCCGGGTGTCCATCGAGTCGAGCACCTCGGGCGTGAACCGGTCGTAGTGCTCAGAAGCCGCCGAGGCCACGGTGGCCAACTGGCTCATGCGGAGGCCGGACGCGAACCCGCGCACGAGCACCGGCTCGGCGCTCGGATCGTTGAGCAGGCCATTGGTGAACCGGCGCCACCGGGTCTTGTGGTCGACGAACTCCTCGGCCGCGTCGAGCAGCTCGACCGCCGGGGGGAGCCCGGCCTCGAGCCAGTTCTCCCGCAGGATCCGGAGTGCGAACGAGTGGATCGTCGAGATCGCGGCGTCGTCGACGTCACGGGCGGCGACGGCCACGAGGTCGCTCTCGTGGGCTCGCTCCGACAGGAGACGCCGCACTTTGGTCCGAAGCTCCGCGGCGGCGGCCTCGGTGAAGGTGATCGCCGCGATCGAGCCCACTGGCTCCCCGCTCGCCACCAGTGAGACGATCCGGTTGACGAGCGAGGTCGTCTTCCCGCTGCCCGCCCCGGCGTCGACGGCCATGCGGGTGCTGAGATCGGTGGCGATCCGGTCGCGGACCTCCTGATCGACCAGGTTGGCGGGCTCGGCGCTCACTCGGGCTCCAGGAGGTCGACCGGACGGGCGTCGATCAGGTCCTCGGCGCGCGGAGGCGGCGGCTCGCGGAGCAGCATGACCGGAGCGACCTCGGGAGCGGTCCGCGCGATCGCCCACCGTTGGTCCCGGTCCGTCGGGCACACCCTGTCGAAGTCGCAGTTCGCGCAGTGGTCAAAGACTGGGCGCCCGTACCGATACACCTCGTCGCCGGGGTCGCCGGGGAACACGCCCGACTCGATGCCCTCGACGATCGTCGCGACGACCTCCTTGAACCGCTCCAGGACGCCGTCGTCGATCTCGCACACCACTGACGGCTCCTCGCGGTTCCACGAGACGTTCCAGTATCGGGCCAGCACCGGGCCGTCCCACTCGAGGTGGGCGCGGGCGGCCAGCGCATAGACCGGCAGCTGGAGCTTGCGACCGCCGGCCACCGGGTCGGTCTTGAGCTGCTTCAGCAAGCCCGCCTGCCGCCCCGTCTTGTAGTCGCTGACCACGACCCGCGCGCCGTCCGGCGTCATGTCGACCCGGTCGACCGACCCTCGGAAGCGGACCACGTGGCCGCGTCCGAGATCGACCTCGACCGCGTTGGACCGGGTGGCCGGCGGCACGCCTCCTTCCCGGCGGTCCTCGGCGACGTCGTCCTCGCCGCCCATCGCCCCGAACCACAACTCGGCGGCCTGCGGCACGAGCGTGTCTTCCTCGAAGAACCGGCGCAGGTCGCGCAGCAGGTTGGCCCGCTCGACCCGGGCCATCAGGGGAGGTCCGCACAGGCCCTCCTGATCGGCCACTGCGAATCGCGCCTCGGCGATCTCGAGCAACCGGCCCAGCGATGGGGGAGCGGGCGTTTCGACGCGGTCGACGATGTAGGCGGCCAGGATCTCATGGACCAGCGATCCGCGGTCCCGGCCCTCCATCTGCTCGGTCGCCTCGGGGCGGAACGGAGGCACGAGGTAGAGCTGGCGCTCGAAGAGGTAGCGGCGGGGGCACTCGGCGTAACGCTCGAGCCGGGTCGGGGAGAGTTCGCCCGAGACGTCCCGGGCCAACGCGGTCCCGACGTTGCCCTCGAACCGACTGAAGCGGTCGCTGAGGGGCGCGTTGGCAGCCTCGACACTGGCCCGGATCGGGATGGCACCACCGGTGTCGGCGCTGGTCAGGGCGGGATGGCGCCGGAGCGCCCGGCCGTCGACCGCGCCCCGGGCGAGCGAGCCGAGGAGCCGGTCGGCGCCGGACAGCGGCACCACTGCGGCGGTCGGGGCCACCACGTCGGAGAAGAAGGAAGGGATCTGTTCCTGGGACCAGCCCCCGGCGAGGCTCCCGTGCGGGTCCAGCCAGCGGGACCGGTCCTGCTCTCGCCCGCTTCGGGGGTCGGCCATTGGCCAGGAGACCGTGACCGGTTGGCCGGACAGTGCGATGGCAATCCGGACGTCATCGAACAGTTCCTCGCGCCGGCGCTCGGGCGTCGGCCAGTCCTCGTGCGCGATCTCGGAATCGGCGAGGACGGGCGTGGACGCGGGCGAGCCGGGCAGAAACTGATCGGCCGCCCCGACCAGATGGACGACTTCGAAAGTGAGGCCGCGCACATCGGCAGGCGTCCCGACGAAGACCCCGGACCCCAGGGGCCCCGGCAGTCCCTTCCGGTCGGGCGGTGAGGGAGCCGACTCGCCCTCCGACGACGCGATGGCGACCTCGCGCTCGTCGCGGACGGGCTGCGACGACAGCTCGGACTCGACCGCGTGACGGAACACCGGCAGGTCGGCCCCCGGCGAGATCGCGTCGAGCTCGGCCAGGCGCCCGATCACGGTCCGCAGGCTCTCGGCCGCGGCCAGCTCCGCGTGCGGCCACGCCGCGGCGCGGTGGTCGAGGTAGCTGGAAAGGAGGTCCAGGGACCAGTGCGCCCATTCCGACCACCGCGTGGGGGTCGGCGACAGACGCTCGGCGAGTTCGTCGATGAAGGTTGCCAACGAAAGCGCGGCATCGGTTTCGGACTGGTGGTGCGCGACATGGTCGTCCCGCGGGTTGCCGATCACCGAGAAGCGCTCGAGGCGGGGCCGCCACTGCGACAGCCCCTCGATGACCCCGGCCCGAGCCGACACGTCGTCCCACAGGGTGAGCGGAACGGGCGGACGGTCCGGCCCGTAGGTGACCGGGGCGACGGCGAGCCACCTCATCACCTCGTCGCGCCGCCAGGCACCCTCGGCGAGGATGAGCGCGCCGAGCAGCACCCTTCCGGTCGCACTCTGGTCGAGCGTCATCGACGAGGCGCCCGAAATCGGGATCGAGGCGGCGGCGGCCTGCTGGTGGATGGCGCGCCGATATCGGGTCCCGGGCGGGTGGACGATCGCTTGACGCCACAGCGGCACCCCGCGCTCGAGCGCGTCGAGGACCCCTCGGACCGCGACCCGGGTCTCTTCGTCCGGGTCGCTGCAGGCGACGACCTTGCCGATCGCTCCCGTTCCCTCGAGCCGGTCGATCGTGTGCAGCGTCACGCCGGCATCGCGCAGGCGGTCGAGGACCAGCTGGTCTCGTCCCCGCAACGGGAGCGGGAACCAGCGCACCAGGGCGCCGACACTCGCTGCGTCGACGCCGGTGCTCGCCGCCAGCTCGAGCAGGCGCCCAGGGGCGGAGAAGCCGCGATCGAGGAGGTGTCGTTCGACCGCGTCCAGGGTCTCTACGAGCGATCGAGCGCGCCCTCCGACGGTGCGGAGCTGCTCCAAGAGCTCCGGTCCGGCCCGCCAGAGCTCGGCGAGGAGCCGGGCGAGCTCTGAGCGGGCCGTCGGGGAGCGAGCCAGCAGCTCGAAGGAGGAGTGCTCGGCCATGAGGACCTGGCGGAGGGCCTCGTCCACCGCGCGGGTGCTGGCCACCCGGATCTGGTCCGGTGTCGCGGCGCGGGCGAGGTCGGTGGTCAGCTCACCCCAGGTGCGGAACCCGACGTTGCAAAGGCCGATTCGGGCGCCGACCTCGCGGCGCAAATGGACCCGTGCGTATGGGGAGGGGACGACGACGATGACCGGCGCAAAGGGATCGTCGGCTTGGGCCAGCGCGATGGCGGCGCAAAGGCGGCCAATTCGCCCCCCCGATTCCGCCTCGTTTGCCACGTGTGGCGACGCTATCGACCCGCTGTGACCTGCGAGCCGGCCCGGACCCAGGCATCCCCGGCCGAGGGGCCACGCTCCCAGCGTTTTCCCAGGTTGGTCCGGCATCATGGTTGTTGCGATTTGATTGCGAACTTCCGTCCGGCCGGTTCCCACCCTCGATCGGCGCCGCCTCATCAGCGACGGAACTCCAGGAGAAGGAGCGTGCACCGATCATGAGAGTCCTCGTACTCGGAGCTGACGGATATCTCGGCTGGCCCACGGCCCTCCACCTTTCCCACCGGGGGCACAGCGTCGGCACCGTCGACAACTTCGTTCGCCGGCAGCACGACTACGAGCTGGGCACCGACAGCCTGGTCCCCATCACCCAAATGCAGCGCCGGGTGAAGGTCTGGGAGGACATCTCCGGGTTGACGATCGACAACCACGTGGGCGACCTGACCGATGCCGACTTCGTCTTCAAGACCCTCCGGGAGTTCCGGCCCGACGCGATCGTCCACTTCGCCGAGCAGCGCTCCGCTCCTTACTCGATGATCGACCGCTCCCACGCGGTCTACACGCAGGTCAACAACGTGGTCGGCACCCTCAACCTGCTCTATGCGATCGCCGAGATCGACCCGGCCATCCACTTGGTGAAGCTCGGAACGATGGGCGAGTACGGCACGCCCAACATCGACATCGAAGAGGGTTTCATCGAGATAAAGCACCGGGGGCGTACCGATGTGCTCCCCTACCCCAAGCAGCCGGGTTCCTTCTACCACCTGTCGAAGGTCCACGACAGCCACAACATCATGTTCACCTGCCGCGCCTGGGGCC
>JBOGFV010000213.1:0-23591 GCA_050743525.1 Acidimicrobiales bacterium | reverse complement strand
ACCCCGTGCTGGCCGGCCCCGGTCTCGGCGATCATCCGGTGCTTGCCCATCCGGACCGTCAGCAGCGCCTGGCCGATCACGTTGTTGAGCTTGTGGGACCCGGTGTGGGCCAGGTCCTCGCGCTTCAATACGACCCGGACCCCCAGGCGCTCCGAGAGCCGCCGGCACTCGGTGAGCGGGGTGGGCCGGCCGCCATAGCGGGTGAGGACCTCGTCGAGCTCGTGGTGGAACGCCGGGTCGGCCCACGCCTCCCGGAAGGCCGCCTCGAGCTCCAGGCAGGCCGGGACGAGCGACTCGGGCACGAAGCGACCGCCGAACTCGCCGAAGCGGCCCTCGGGGCCCGGGTCCCCCATCGCCGACCCGGAGAGGGCGCCGCTCACCGGTCGGTCAGCCAGTCGTAGGGGGCGTCCTCGCTCTCGTCGGCGTCGTCGGGATGCTCGGCCGCGACCTCGGCGGCGGCCCGGCGCACCGCCGCGACGAACTCGGCCAGCTTCTGGGGGTCCTTCTCCCCCGGGACCCGTTCGACCCCGGAGTCCACGTCGACCCCGTAGGGGTGGAGATGGGCGATGGCGTGGCCGACGTTGTCGGCGTGGAGCCCGCCGGAGACGAACAGCCTTCGGTGGTCGACCACGCCCTCGGCCAGCCGCCAGTCGAAGACCTCCCCCGACCCGGGGTTGGGCCCGTCGATGACGAGGTACCGGCACCCGAACTCCTCGAAGCGCGCGATGGCGGCCTCGCCGGCGCTGAAGGCCTTGATGGCCAGCGGGACCCGGGCCGCCACCCACTGGGCGTCCTCGATGGTCTCGTGGCCGTGCAGCTGGACCGCGCCCAGCCCGACGGTGTTGGCGATCTCGACCACCCGGCGGGCCGACTCGTCGCGGAACACCCCGACGGTGAGCACCTCCGGCGGCACCCGCTTCACGATGTCGGAGACCGCGGTGGGGGTCATCTGACGGGGCGAGGGAGCGAAGATGAAGCCCAACGCGTCGGCGCCCAGGCCGACGGCCAGCAGGGCGTCGGCCTCCGAGGTGATCCCGCAGATCTTGACGACCGCGTCGTAGGCCATCAGGCCGGCGCCGGCGCGTCGTGCCGGCGGGCCCCGACCGGGTAGCCGACCATTGCCTTCACCGCGCCGGCCCGGTCGGCCGATCGGACGAGGGACTCGCCCACCAGCACGGCCTGGTAGCCGGCCGAGGCCAGGCGCCGGGCGTCCTCGGCGGCCTGGATCCCCGATTCCGCCACCGCCACCACGTAGGAGGGCAGCGCGGCGACCATCTCCTCGGCCCGTCGGCGGTCCACCTCGAAGGTGACGAGGTCGCGCTGGTTGATGCCGATCAGGCGGGCCCCGCAGCCGAGGGCCCGGTCGAGCTCGGCGTCGTCGGCCACCTCGACCAGCGCGGCGAGGCCGAGCACCGCGGCGAGGCCCACCATCTCGATGAGCTCGGCGTCGGACAGGGCCGCCACGATCAGGAGCACGGCGTCGGCACCCATGAGCTTGGCGTCGCACACGTCGGCCCGGCTGACGGTGAAATCCTTGCGCAGCACCGGCAGCCCACAGGCCCCCCGGGCGGCCTCGAGGTCGGCCGGCGAGCCCCCGAAGCCCGGCCCGTCGGTGAGGACCGACAAGCAGGCCGCCCCGCCCTGCTCGTACGCGGCCCCCACCGCGGCCGGATCGAGCCCGGGGTCGAGGTCGCCCTTGGACGGCGAGCGCCGCTTGATCTCGGCGATGACGGCCACGCCGTCGTGGCCGGCGATCGCCTCGAGAAAGCCGCGCCCCGCCGGCATCCGGACCGCCTCGGCGATCAGCTCGTCGACGTCCCGGGCGTCGAGCGCCGCGTCGGCTCGGTGAGCGGCCACGATGTCGGCCAGGTAGTTGGGCATGACCGGTCCAGCGTACTTGCGGGTCGGTCATGCCCTCCTCAACCCTCTCGAGCTCCGCGAGCTCGCAGTGTCACCGGACGCGCTTGGTGCAGAGAAGCCAGAGCTGTCCGGTCGTCTTGTTCTTGAAGGTCCGGAACCGCTTGTCGCGGCCCTGCACGACCGACTGGCGGTCGCCGTCGCACGTCTCCGCCGGGGTGTCGGGATAGCGGCGAGTCGCGTCCCGCGTGGCGATGTCCGGCCCGGTGAGCTTGGCGTTGAGGAGGGCGCTGGCGTCGTGGACGTCCCATGACCACCCGCACAGGCACGGGCGCGGGTTGGGCCACCCGTACCCGCCGGTCGTGTCGTCGCCGTCCTCGTTGAGCCCCCCGTCGGCCGCCGCCGGGAGTTCGCCGGCTTCGTCCCCCTCGTCGCCGAGCGGGTGCCGAGCGTCCTCAGACCAGGGGGAGCTCGCGGACCGCGGCCATCGGGCCGGCGGGGCCGAGGCGCACGGGGCCGGGCAGCTCGACGGAGCGGTGCACGTAGGCGAGCGCACCAACGGCCCCGATCCCCGGACAGCGGGCCGCTGACGTCACCCGGCCCACGGTCTTGTCCTTGCCCTCGACGAAGAGCGCCCGGCCGCCGAGCGTGGCCGGATCGGCCTCGGCTTCGACGACGAGGCCGCGCAGCCGGTGGGGCACCGATGCGCCCCGCGAGTCGATCCTGGCCACCAGCTCCTGACCGGTGAAGCAGCCCTTGGTGAAGCTGACGGCGCGCTCGACCACGCCGGCCTCGGCGGGGATCACCCCCTCGGTCAGTTCGCGGCCCATGACCGGCACGCCCGATTCGATGCGGGCCGCCTCCCAGGCGGCCTCCGAACACCGGGTCACCCCCGGCGGTGCCCCCACCGAGCCGGTCGGACCGAGGAGATCGACTCCGGACCAGCCGGACCAGTCGACCGGCACCACCAGCGCGGCGCCGGATCCGGCCGCGCCGGCGGCGGCCGGCCCCCGGAGGGCGAGACATGACCAATCGATGGGCTCGAGGTCGAGCTTGGACCGGAGCTTGAACCTGGCCAGCCGAGCCAGCAGTGCCGCACCGTGCCCGCCGTCGACGTCGAGGTGGAACGCGTCCTCCGCGACTCGGACCACCCGGGCCAGGGCCTCGATCTTCCCGTCGGGGGCGAGGACGAGGGTGTCGGCGGCCGAGCCGACGGCGAGGGGCTCGAGCTCCTGGCTGCACTGGCCCTGGAGATAGGCGGCGGCGTCGGGGCCCGCCACCCGGACGAAGTCGCGAGGAAGGTCGAAGGCGCCGACATCGTCGCGGAGGTGGCGGTAGTCCGCCTCGAGGTCACTCACGGCCGTCCCAGGGCCACGGCGGCCCGTGCCTCGGTGATCTCGCGGGCCGCCGCCAGCGCGGCCAGGAGGGCGGCGGCCTTGTGCGCGCATTCGGCGTCCTCGGTCTCGGGGTCGCTGTCGGCCACGATTCCGGCCCCCGCCTGGACCGAGGCCCGGCCGTCGGGGGCCACGACCATGGTCCGGATCGCGATGGCAGTGTCGAGGTTGCCGGAGAAGTCGAGATATCCGACGACCCCGCCGTAGATGCCCCGCTTGGTCGGTTCGAGCTCGTCGATGATCTCCATCGCCCGGACCTTGGGCGCGCCCGACAGGGTGCCGGCGGGCAGGGTGGCCCGCAAGACGTCGATCGGCCCCCGGTCCTCGCGCAGCTCACCGGTCACCTGGGAGGTGAGGTGCATGATGTGGCTGTAGCGCTCGACCGTCATGAACTCGTCGACCTTCTCGGTCCCGAATTGCACCACCCGCCCGACGTCGTTGCGGGCCAGGTCGACCAGCATGACGTGCTCGGCCAGCTCCTTGGGGTCCTCGATCAGCTGCCCGGCGGCCAGCTCGTCCTCTGACTCGGACCGGCCCCGCGGCCGGGACCCCGCGATCGGCCGCGACGTCACCACCCCGTCGCGCAGCCGCACCATCGGTTCGGGCGACGAGCCGACGACGGTCACCTCGGCGAGGCGGAGGAAGTACAGGTACGGGCTCGGGTTGAGGAGCCGCAGGCACCGGTAGACGTCGAACGGATCGGCCCGGAGGTCGACGTCGTAGCGTTGGGACAGCACCACCTGGAAGATGTCGCCCGCCTCGATGTACTCCTTGGCCACCCGCACCGCATCTTGGTAACCGCGACTGGTCATCGTCCGGGCCACGTCGGCGGCGGGGGGTCTCCCGTCCGGGGGCGCGATCGGGACTTCGATCGTGGGCCGCAGGCAGTCGGCGGCGAGGGCCTCCAGCCGGGTGGCCGCCTCCCGGTAGGCGGCGTCCAACTCTGCGTTTCCCCACGCGTCGTCGACCACGACGTTGTCGACCAGGACGACCCGCTGTCGCCAGTGGTCGAACGCGCACAGCTGGCCGATGACGACCAGCCCGGCGTCGGGGAAGCCCTGGTCGTCGGGCGGCACGTCGGGCAGGTGTTCGACCTCTCGGACGACGTCGTAGCCGAGATAGCCGACCACGCCCGCGAACAGCGGGGGCAGCCCGTCGAGCGACGGCGAACGGTCGGTGTCGAGCAGGGTTTCCAGCGCCGCCAGCACGCCGTCCTCCCCGGGCGGGACGGCCAGCGGCCCGGTGGCCGAGACGGTGCGGCCCCGCGTCACCACGGTGGCCAGCGGGGCCCGACCGACGAAGGAGAAGCGGCCCCACCGTTCGCCCCCCTCGACCGACTCCAGCAGGAAGCCCACCCCGTCGCCGACCACGTGCCGGAACGCCGCCACCGGGGTCAGGGTGTCTGCCACCACCTCGCTCCACACCGGGACGATCCGGTGCTCGGCGGCCAGCCGACGGAACTCGGCCGGCCCCGGCGCGCAGCGCAGTGTGGGCGCGGCGTCGGCCCCGGGACTGCTCTCGCCCAGGTGGATGGTCAAGCCGGGACGGGCCGGACGGGCGGGCGGGTCGTCCATGGCGGCTCCGTTCGGCCAGACCCGCTCACAGGTACAAGCCCGTGCCCGAGTCGTTGCGCTCCGAGGCGACCGCGTGGATGTCGCGCTCCCGCAGGATCACGTACTCCTCGCCCTGGACCTCGACCTCGAAGCGGTCCTCGGGGTTGAACAACACCTTGTCCCCGATCTTCACCGCCCGGACGTGCGGCCCCACCGCCACCGTTTCGGCCCACACCAGCCGCCGCGACACCTGGGCGGTGGCGGGGATGAGGATCCCGGCCCGGGATCGCCGCTCGCCGTCGCTCTGGGTCACCTGCACGAGGACCCGGTCGAAGAGGACGGTGACGGGCTGCTTGGAGGCGTCCTTCGTCTCGGGATGCACCACACGGGCACGGTACCGCATCCCCACCCCGTCACCGCCGCCGGGTTGCCGCCGGCGTCGTCGCTGACCTGGGGCTCAACGGATGAAGCGGGAGGTCATCGGCCGCACCGCCAGACCGCTGGCGGCGAGGTGGGCCTTGGCTTGGGCGATCGTGTGCTGGCCGGTGTGGAAGATCGACGCCGCCAGCACTGCGTCGGCCCGCCCGGCCACCGCCCCCTCGACGAGGTGTTCGAGCGTGCCGACCCCGCCCGACGCCACCACCGGGACGCCCACCGAGCCGGACACCGCTGCGGTCAGCTCGACGTCGTAGCCGTCGCGGGTCCCGTCGCGGTCCATCGAGGTGATGGTGATCTCACCGGCCCCCAGGTCCGCCGCCCGAGCGCACCACTCGAGGGCGTCCAGATCGGTGGCCCGGTGGCCGCCGTGGGTGAACACGGCCCAACCCCGGTCGTCGGTCCGTCGACGGGCGTCGACCGCGACCACGATGCACTGGGTCCCGAACTCGTCGGCCAGGCGCCGCACGACCTCGGGGTCCTCCACGGCGGCGCTGTTCACGGACACCTTCTCGGCCCCCGCCCGCAGGAGGCGTCGAGCGTCCTCGGTGTTGCGGACCCCGCCGCCCACGGTGAGCGGGATGAACACCTGCTCAGCGGTCCGGGCCACCACGTCGACCATCGTGTCGCGCCCCTCGTAGGACGCCGTGATGTCGTAGAAGACGAGCTCGTCGGCGCCCTCGACGTCATAGCGGGCGGCCAGCTCGACCGGGTCGCCGGCGTCGACGAGGTCGACGAACCGGACTCCTTTCACGACCCGGCCGCCGTCGACGTCGAGGCAAGGGATCACCCGGATGGAGCGCACGCCGCCACCGCCTCCCGCACGCCGATCCGCCCCTCCAGAAGCGCCGTGCCGACCACCACGCCATCGGCCCGCCGCCCCTGCTTCGGCGAGACGAAGGCGCAGAGCGACTCGAGGTCGCCGACCGCTCCGACCCCCCCGGAGGCCACCACCGGGTGGTCGCAGGAGTCGAGGACCTCGCCGAGCCCGTCGAGGTCGGGCCCGGTCCCGGTGCCGTCGCGTTCGATCGCGGTCAGCACCACCGCGGCGAGCGGCTGTCCGGCCCAGGCGTCCAGCACCTCGCCCACGGTCTCGCCTCCCTGCTCCTCCCACCCGGAGGCGGCCGGCCGCAGCGCGCCGCCTCCGGGGCCGCGCCGGTAGTCGAGGCCGAGTGCCACCCGGCCGGGGTGGCGCTCGACGCTCGCCCGCGCGGCCTCGGGGTCGCGCAGCGCGGTCGTCCCCATCACCACGCGGTCGGCGCCCAAGCCGAGCAGCGTCGCGACGTCCTCGGCGGTTCGCACGCCTCCGCTGACCTGGACTGGCACGCCCGCCCGCTGCACGATCTCGGCCACCACGGCCCGGTTCACCGGCACGCCCGTGCGAGCCGCGTCGAGGTCGACGACGTGCAGGCGTTTTGCCCCACCGTCCAGGTAGTGGTCGAGGATCTCGAGCGGATCGCCGAAGCCGCGTTCCTTGCCGAAGTCGCCCTGGACCAACCGCACGGCCCGGCCGTCGCGCAGGTCGATCGCGCAATACAGCTGCATCAGACCCCCGTCGCGACGCTCCGGGCACCGACCCGCTCGACGAAGTTGGCCAGCACGGCCAGACCGAGGGTGCCGGACTTCTCCGGGTGGAACTGGGTGCCCCAGATGTGGCCTCGCTCGATGGCGGCGGCCACGGGGCCGCCGTACTCGCACACCGCCACCGTCTCGGCGCCGACCGGCGGCGCATACGAGTGAACGAAGTACATCCAGGGCTCGTCGGGCAGCCCGGCCAGGATCGCCGAGGGCTCCGGCCCGACCGCCAGCAATGGGTTCCACTGCATCTGCGGGCACTTCACCCCGGGGGCGAGGCGCTGCACGGTGCCGGCCAGCGCGCCGAAGCCGGTCACGCCGGAGGCCTCCTCGGAACCCTCGTAGAGGAGCTGCAGGCCCACGCAGATCCCGAGGAACGGGGTGCCGTCCTCGAGGGCGCGTCGCGCCACCGCCCCGAGCCCGCTCTCCTCCAAGGCCGACGCGCAGCGGCCGAACGCCCCGACCCCGGGCAGCACCACCCCGTCGGCGTCGGCCGCGGCCTCGGGATCCCGGACCAGTCGCGCGTCGGCGCCGAGGTGCAGGAGGGCCCGGTGGGCCGAAGCGAGGTTCCCGATCCCGTAGTCGAGGACGGCGATCGTTCCGGTGGCCCCGCTCACAAGGAGCCCTTGGTGGAGGGCACTCCCCCGCCTTCCTCTCGGACCGCGTCTCGAAGGGCCCGGGCGACGCCCTTGAAGGACGCCTCGACGATGTGATGGGTATTGCGGCCCTCCCGCAGCTTCACGTGCAGGGTCAGCGCCGCCGCGGTGACGAAGGCCCGCCAGAACTCCTCGGCCAGCTGGGGGTCGAACGGAGGCGAGCCGAGCCCGGCCGTGTCCGGCGCGAACCGCACCTCGTAGGCGAGGTAGGGGCGGCCCGACAGGTCGAGGGCGACCTCGACCAGGGCCTCGTCCAACGGGATGAGGGTGGACGCGAAGCGCCGGACGCCCGCCTTGTCACCGAGCGCCTCGGCCAGGCAGGACCCGACCACGATGCCGACGTCCTCGACCGTGTGGTGGGCGTCGACCGAGAGATCGCCCTTGGCCTCGACCGAGAGATCGAAGCCGCCGTGGCGGCCCAGCTGCTCGAGCATGTGGTCGAAGAACGGCAGGCCGGTCGAGACCGCGACCCGGCCGGCGCCGTCGACCACGAGCGTCACCGCGATCTCGGTCTCCTTGGTGCTTCGGGTCCGGGTGGCCCGGCGGGATTCGGTCATCGGAGGCTCTCCTCGAGGGCGTGCAGGAACCGGTCGTTCTCCTCGGAGGTCCCGATCGTGACCCGCAGGCACCCGGCCAGCTCGGGCCGACCCGAGACATCGCGAATGAGGACCGAACGGTCGACCAGGGCCCGCCACACCCCATCGGCCGAACGGGCCTGGGGCCGGAACAGGATGAAGTTGGCGTCCGACGGCCACGTCTCGACCGGCATCGCAGCGAGGGCGGCCCCGACCCGGCGGCGCTCCGCCCGGAGGATCGCGACCCGCTCCTGCATCTCGGGTTCGAAGCGCAGCGCGGCAAGGCCGGCGGCCTGGGTGAAGGCGGACAAGTGGTAGGGCAGGGCCACCGCCTCGCAGGCCGCCACCACGTCGGGATGGGCCAAGAGGTACCCGAGCCGGGCCGCCGCGAGCGCCCAGGTCTTGGAGAACGTGCGCACCACCACCAACCCGTCGCCCCCGGCGATCGAGCGCAGCGTCGTCGCCGATGACGGCGCGAACTGCCCATAGGCCTCGTCGACCACCACCAGCCCCGGCGCCACGCCGACCACCTGCTCGATGAGATCGATCGGGTCGGCGTTGCCGGTCGGGTTGTTCGGCGAGCAGAGGAACGTGAGCACCGGCCTGCGCTCGGACAAGAGCGACTTCACGTCGTCGAAGACAACTCGAAATCGCTCGTCACGGCGGCCACTGACGACCGGCGTGCCGGTCAACCGAGCGATGAAGCGGTGCAGCGCGTAGGTCGGCTCGAAGGTCGCGACGGTGCGGCCCGGGCCACCGAAAGCCAGCAGCAAGCACTGCAGGACCTCGTTGGAGCCATTGGCGCAGAAGACCTCGGCGGGGTCGACGTCGTGCTGGGCCGCCAGCGCGGCCCGCAGCCGGGTGGCCCCGCGATCGGGGTACCGGTTGGGATCGACCTTGGCGATCTCCTGGGCGAACGCCTCGGCCCAGCCCGGTGGCGGGGCCAACGGGGATTCGTTGGTGTTGAGTCGGACATCGGTGGCGACCTGAGGAGAGTGGTAGCCCTCCAGCGACACCAGATCGTCGCGCCGCTCGACGAGCGGGCTCATCGCCGCCGCTCGATCGACTCGGCGTGGGCGGCCAGGCCCTCGGCGGTGGCGAGGGCCACGACGTGGGCACCCAACTGGTCGAGGGCGGCCCGGTCCGCTTCGACGGCGTGGATGTGGCGCCGGAAGTCCCGGGTCGACAACGCCGACGCGAACCGCGCCGAGCGGTTGGTGGGCAGCACGTGGTTGGGTCCGGCCACGTAGTCGCCCAGCGATGCGGGCGTCCACGGCCCGAGGAAGACGGCCCCGGCCGACTCCACCAACGGGAGCAACGCACGGGCGTCGTCGACCAAGAGCTCCAGGTGCTCGGGAGCGACGACGTTGGCGACCGCCATGGCCTGCTCGGGCCCGTCGACCAGGCACGCGTAGCCACCCGAACCGAGGGTGGCCGCCAGCTCGGCCCGCCGGGGCGAGGCGGCCACGATCTCCTCCAAAGCCCGATCGACCTCGGCGAGCTTGTCCTCGGACCAGCTGACCAGCCACGACAAGCCGCCCGGTCCGTGCTCGGCCTGCACCGCCAGGTCCACTGCGGCGAGGCCGGCGTCGGTCTCGGGGCCGGCCACCACCAGGACCTCGGAGGGACCGGCGAACGCGGCGGGGATCCCGACCACCCCGGCGACTTGGCGCATGGCCTCGGCCACGAAGGCGTTGCCGGGCCCGACGATCGCGTCGACCCGTCCGATCGAAGGGGTGCCGTAGGCGAGGGCGGCCACCGCCTGGGCGCCGCCGACCCGGTAGACCTCGTCGATTCCCGCGATGGCCGCCGCCGCCAGGGTCGCGTCGTCGACCGCCCCGCCGGCACCGGGCGGCACGCACAGGACGAGCTCTCGCACCCCCGCCACCCGGGCCGGGGTGGCGCACATGAGCACCGTCGAGGGGTAGCGGGCCCGGCCCCCCGGCGCGTAGCAGCCCACCCTCGCCATCGGCCGGACCAAGTCGGTGACCCTCACCCCGTCCGAGGAGAACTCGATCGGCTCGGCCACGTCGAGCTCGTGGTAGGCGACGATGCGCTTGTGGGCCACCTCGAGCGCCTCCCGCAGGGCCTCGGGCACCCGGCCGAGAGCCGCCTCGACCTCGGTGCTGGGAACCCGGAAGTCGACCACCTCCACCCCGTCGAAGCGGGAGGTGAAGACCCGGAGGGCGTCGTCGCCGTCCCGGCGGACCTCGGCCACGATGGCCGCGACCGCCTCAGTGACGTCGTCGTCGGGGGCCGGGCGCGGCAGCGCGGCGTCCAGGCGGTCTCCGAGGCCGCGGACATCGAGCCGTTCCAGGGCCATAGCTTCTCGATGCTACCTGGGGTTTTGCACCGCTCTGAGAAGGCCGGACCCACGCCGGACGGCCGGCTGTTCCTCCTGGGCCATCATCAGGACATGGCGATGCGCGCGGAGATCAGCTCCCTCTCGACCACGCTCGACGAGCTCACCCGGAGGGTCGGATCGATGGCCGAAGCCGCCGGGTCGGGCGACGAGGAGCTGGCCATGGAGCTGTTCGGCGTCGAGCGGTCCCTCTCCGGCGCGCTGCGCCGGCTGCGCAAGCTGGCCGAGGCCAAGGGCGGCTGAACGCGGTCAGACCGCGTGCAGGACGAGCTTGTGGCCGAGCAGGCCAGACGCGGTGGCGACGGCGTTCTGGCGAGACGCCACCACCGCGCAGTTGCGGCGGGCCGCCGTCTCGGCGACCCCAGCGGCGACGAGGTCGGTGGTCGACGCCTTCACCGCGAGCTCACCGATGCGTCTCGCGCCTTCGGGGCCAAGGACCTCGATCTCGGACCCGTCCAGTAAGTCCTGGATCCGGTCGCCGCGCGCCTCGGTCCGGAACCCCTCGGCGATGACCGACACCGGGACGACCGGCACGATCCCGTGGGCGAGCGCGGCGCGGTGCAACGCCCAGAAGACCCGGTCCCCGCGCGCGGCGGCCCGGAGCGCGCCGACGCCGTAGACGAGACCGGCCCGGGTGACCGCCATCAGCGGCGCCGCACCCGGGAGGCCATCCCGGAGACCCCCGAGAGCAGGCGGGCCAGCAGGTCCTCACCGGCGGCGATCTCTTCGGCTGTCAGCGCACCGGCCTCGGCTTCCCACGCCGCGACCCCGCGCAGCCCCTGGCGCACTCGGAGCTGGCGCTCGGCCGCCCCCGACAGCCACGCACTGAACGAGACGCCGTCCTCCTTGGCGGCCAACTCGACGGCGACAGCCACGTCGTCGGCGAGCGACACCGAACGCTTCACGACCATGCCCGAAAAGTAGCACCCATAGTGCTACCTCTCAGCGCGCCGGCGCGGCCCGCTTCGGTGCCGGGCTTTCCGGACCGGGGCACGGAGGGTCGACGACGGGCACAGGTCCTCGAGCAGGCAGTCTTCGCAGCGGGGCCGGCGGGCCAGACACACCGTCCGCCCGTGCAGGATCAGCCGGAGGCTCAGGGACCCGAGCTCCTCCGGCGCCACCAGCTTGTTGAGCTCCCGCTCCACCTTCACCGGATCGGTCGCCTTGGTCAGGCCCAGCCGACGAGTGAGGCGTCCGACGTGGGTGTCGACCGGGAGCCCGGGCAGGCCGAACGCGACGCTGCGCAGCACATTGGCGGTCTTGCGCCCGACGCCGGGCAGCGTGACCAGGTCCTCCATCTCGGTGGGGACCTCTCCCCCGAACCGCTCGCACACCGCGCTGGCCATGCCGATGAGGCTCTTGGTCTTGGCCCGGAAGAACCCGGTCGATCGCACGATCTGCTCGACCGCCTCGGGGTCGGCGCCGGCCAGCGTGCGGGCATCCGGGTAGGCCTTGAAGAGCTCCGGCGTGACCATGTTCACCCGCACGTCGGTCGACTGCGCCGACAGGATCGTGGCCGCCAAGAGCTGGAAGGGCGTCTGGAAGTCGAGGGCGCACAGCTCCCGGGCGCTGCCCGGGTGCTCCAGAGCCAGGCGCTCGATGATGGTGGCGGCCCGCTCTTTGATCGCCGCGGCGCTCGTCCGGGGGGCCATGCGCGTCGCAGGCTACCGGGATCGCGGGACCCGACCGCCACCCGCGTAGGGTGCGACGGTGGCCGAGAACGACGGGCGCCCGACGGTCGCGATCCTCGACCCCGATGACACCGGGGCCCGCGCCGCGGTCGACTCGCTCATCGCGGCAGCCGAGCGGGCGACCGACCACCCGGCCGTCGCGGAGCCGAGCCGACTGGCCTGGCGGGACGGCTCCGGCTTCATCGGCCTGGTGGTTGGCTCAGCCGAGTCGGCCGTTGCGTACGGGCAGCTGACCCAGCGCGACCGCTCGTTCACCCTCGAGCTGGTCGCCGACCCTTCGATCGACGCCGGTCCGGCCCACGGCGTGATCGTCGAACGGGCGTTGGCGCTGGCTCGCGAACGCGGCGGATCCGAGCTCCGCTGTTGGGTCAACCGCTTCGACGGTCCCGACGACCCACCGCTCGCTGCTCACGGATTTGAAGCCGAACGGGACCTCGTGCAGATGCGGGTCCCTCTTCCGATCGAGGGCGCCCGGCCGCCGGCCGAGCCGTTCACGCTGCGGTCCTTTCGCCCCGGCGCCGACGAGGGGGCCTGGCTCACGGTGAACAACCGCGCCTTCGCTTCTCATCCCGAGCAGGGCCACTGGGATCTGACCACGCTGCGAGCCCGGGAGAGGACCGACTGGTTCGATCCCGACGGGTTCCTCATGTGCGAGGAGGACGGCCGATTGGCCGGCTCGTGCTGGACCAAGGTGCACCACGACCGGGACCCCGTCCTCGGGGAGATCTACGTCGTCTCCGTCGACCCCGACTTCCAGGGACGCGGGCTCGGCAAGCTGCTTGCCCACGCCGGCCTGGACTGGTTGGCCAAACGGTCGCCCGTCGGGATGCTCTACGTCGATGGCACCAACACCGGTGCCATCGGGCTCTACCGGTCGCTGGGGTTCGGCGTCGACCACGTCGATCGCTGCTATCGGGTCCGCCTCTGAGCGGTCAGGTCCCCGTGCCGAGGCCGACGGCCCGCCCGATCCCGAAGGTGACGGCCGCCGCCACCGCCGCGACCACCAGCTGGCGCAGCGACGTCTTCCAACGCGACCTTCCCGTCATCATCCCGAGGAACCACCCGACCACCAGAGCGGTCACGCCGCCGATGATCACTGAAGCGACGACGGCCGCCGCGCCCGATCCGACGAGCCATGGGATCAGGGGAAGCAGTGCGCCGATCGCGAACGCCAAGAACGACGAGAGCGACGCCGTGATCGGTGAGCCGATGGCCCGAGGGTCGAAGCCCAGTTCCTCGCGGGCATGGGTCTCGAGCGCGAGCTCGGGGTCCTGCATGATCTCGTCGACAAGCTGCTCGGCCACCGACCGGTCGATTCCCCGGCGGACGTAGATCGCCACGAGCTCGTTGCGCTCGTCCTTGGGCCAGCGCCGCAGCGCCGATCGCTCCACGTCGAGCTCGCGCTGCATCAGCTCGCTCTGGGCCCGCATGGAGACGAACTCGCCGGCCGCCATGGAGAAGGCGCCCGCCACCAGCCCGGCCACCCCGGCCAGGCGCACGAACGGACCGCCCGGGTGGGCGCCAGCCACCCCGAGGATCAGCGAGACGTTGGTGACGAGGCCGTCGCTCAGCCCGAAGACAGCCGCCCGGATCCCTCCACTGGAGACGTTCCGATGGTGGTGCTCCAGGTCCTGGCCGGCCCCGTCGACTCCCACCTGCTCCGCCGCCATCAGCCTCCCGCCGCCGCGCCGAGCGTAGCGACCCGGGCTTCGGTGCCGGTCCTGCAAGGATGGGGGCGTGCCGGCCACCCCGACCAAATGGTTCGACCACAGCCAGCCCCAGACCCTCCAGGCTGCGGTGCTGTTCTGCTACCTCAACGCGGCGCTGGCGATCATCTACTTGATCGCGTTGGGCGCCACCCCCACCCTGGTGCTCCTCATCGCAGCGGTCGGTGCGATCGGGATCGCCAACGAGAAGCGATGGGGCTACTGGCTCGCCGTGGTGGCCTCCATCGGCTACGTGCTGCTGCAGCTGATCGCCTTCGTGGCGTTCTCCCAGAGCTTTGGGTTGCTCCTGAACCTCGCCTTTGGCGCGGTGTTGGTCGTCCTGCTGCTCCACCCCGAGAGCCGCCACTACCAACGCATCTGGTTCAAGTAGCGCCTCGAGGCCCGGCGGCACGCTCGCTGAGGAACGTTCCCTGCCCGTGATCCGGGGAGTCCTGCTCGACTGGCGAGGGACGTTGGTCCGTGACCCCGAGACCGAGTGGTGGGTCGAGTCGGCGCTCCGAAGACTCCAGCGTGACCCCGACCCCAAGGGGGTTCGAGAGGTCGTCGCACAGCTCGAGGCCACCGAGCAGCTGCCGGCCGTTCAAGCGGCGAGACGAAGCGCCGACTGCTCGGCCCGCCTGCATCGCGAGGCCACCCTGCTCTGGTTCTCAGCGGCCGGTCTCGACTCCGCATTCGCCGGCTGCCTGTACGACTTGGACTTTGACTCCTCCGCCCACCCTTACTACGAGGACGTGGCCCCGTCCCTCGCCGCGATGAAGGGCCTCGGCGCGGCGGTCGTGGTGGTGAGCGACATCCATTTCGATATTCGAGTGGAGTGTCGCGACAACGGTCTCATCGATCTGATCGACGACTTCGTGCTCTCCTTCGAGCATGGAGCGCAAAAGCCCGATCCGAAGATGTTCGAGCTTGCCTTGGACAGGACGGCACTCGACGCTGGATCGACGCTGATGGTCGGCGACCAGCTCAAGGACGCCGGCGCGCTGGCAGTGGGCATTCCGACCCTCCTTCTCCCCGTGGAGTCCGGTCCAATACGAGGGTTGGATCGTGTGGTCGCCCTGATCGAGGGCTCAGTTCGAGCCCCATAAGCGATCTCGGGTTCGACGGCCCTCTCCGGGGCGTCAACCGCCAAACGAGGCGCGACGTGAGGAGGAGGTGAGGTGCGGGATCGCCGCGCCCGTGCCGCCTGCCACCTGCTGGGCATCGTGCGAGCGCCGGTTTGGGGGTATGTGGGGGGCCTGATCTAACGTCGCCTCGGGTTCGTTGAGGCCCGCGACCAGGAGCCATGCCGAAATGCCCACCGTGATCGACGTCGCCGAGCTGGAAAGCAAGATTGGAGCGCACCTCGGCTACAGCAGCTGGACCACCATCACCCAGGAGCGGATCAACCTCTTCGCCGAGGCCACCGGCGACCACCAGTGGATCCACGTCGACCCCGAACGGGCCAAGGACGGGCCGTTCGGGGGCCCGATCGCCCACGGATACCTGACCCTCTCGCTGATCCCAGCGCTCCTGGGCGAGGTCTTCATCGTCCAGGGCGTCACCATGGGGGTCAACTACGGGGCCAACAAGGTCCGCTTCCCCTCCCCGGTGCCGGTCGGCGCCGAGCTGCGCATGGGGATGACCCTCGCCGGCGTCGAGGAGGTCGCGGGCGGCTACCAGGTGACCCTCGACGCCCTCATCGAGATCAAGGACGCCCCCAAGCCCAGCTGCGTGGCCCAGGTGGTCTACCGCTTCTACCTCTGAGCGACCCGGTGCGCTCCCAGTGATCCGTACGGTGGGGGGCACGACCAGGGCTCCGTCAGCCCTGCCGACCGGCACCGCCAAGACTGCACAGGTCCGGGCGATGTTCGACGCCATCGCCCCCCGCTACGACCTGGTCAACCGGGTCATCACCTTCGGCCTCGACCGGCGCTGGCGGGCCCGGACCGTGGCCGCGCTCGGGCTGCCCGACGGCTCGCGGATCCTTGACCTCGCCTGCGGCACCGGCGACCTGGCGACCCTCGTGGCCCGCCACGGGCACCAGGTCCTGGGCTCCGACCTGTCCGCCGGCATGCTGTCGGCGCGCCACCACCCGTTCCCGGCCGTCCAGGCCGACGCGGTGGCGCTCCCGTTCGCCACCGGCTCGCTCGACGGAGTGGTGTGCGGCTACGCGCTGCGCAACTTCACCGATCTCGCCGCGTCATTGGCCGAGGCGGCCCGGGTCGTGCGCCCCGGCGGCCGCCTGGCCGTGCTCGAGGTGGCCGCGCCCGAGAACGACCTCGTCCGACGGGGCTACGACCTGTGGTTCGGCCGGTGCGTACCCGCGATCGGGGGCCTCCTGTCCGACGGGGCCGCCTATCGCTACCTGCCGCGGTCGACCGCCTACCTCCCGCCACCCGACGAGCTGCGGGCCATGCTCGGCGCGGCGGGCTTCTCGACGGTCGGGCGACAGCTCCTCAACGGTGGCCTCAGCCAGATCCTCACGGCGACGCGCCGCGGCATGCCCAAGGGCACCCGATGAGGGCGGTCACCCGCGCCCTCGAGCCCGGGCCGCCGATCGACGCACGGCGGGTGGCCGGCGACGACGGCGTCTACTTCCAGAACGAACGGGTCACCCTGGCCGGCACCGGCCGCGCCGCGGTCCTCCCGCTCCCGCGCGGCCTGACCCAGCCGGCCGGCTGGCACCACGCCGAGGAGTGGCTCGCCGGCGCGCCGCGCGACGACACCGTCGGCCTGCCCGGCACGGGCCCGGTGGCGTTCGGGGCGCTCGCCTTCGAGCGGGGCACGCCGGGCGAGCTGGTGGTCCCGAGCATCCTCTATGGGCGGGCCGCTGATGGGACCGAGTGGGTGACGGTGGTCGGTGACGACGGGCCCGAGGCCACCCGCGAGCTGCTCCTCGAGTCGGCTTCGCCACCCCGGATCGAGCCGACCGCCACGGTCGAGGTGCTCGAATCGCGGCCCGACTACCCGAGCGCGGTGCTGAAGGCGACCAAGGCGATCGCCCTCGGGGCGCTGCGCAAGGTGGTGCTGGCCCGGCGGCTCGTGCTCGGGACGGCCGGCACGGTGGTGGCCTCCAACATGCTCGACCGGCTCCACTCGATCGAGCCGTCGTCCACCGCCTTCCTGATCGGTGGCCGCGACGGCGCCTTCCTCGGCGCGTCGCCCGAGCTGCTCATGTCCAGGCGCGGCCGGTCGGTCCTCTCGAACCCGTTGGCCGGGACCGCCCCGCTCGGTCCGGACGGTGGCGACCAGCTCCTCGGCTCGGCCAAGAACCTCGAGGAGCACGAGATCGTGGTGGCCGACATCGCCGGTGTGCTCGACCCTCGCTGCAGCGAGCTGGTCGTGCCCAGCCACCCGGCGCTCGTCGAGCTGCACACCATGGCGCACCTCGGCACCCGCATCGAGGGACAGCTGCTCGAAGAGGACGGCCGGGTCCCGAGCGCGCTGGATCTGGTCGCGGCGTTGCACCCCACCCCCGCGGTCGGGGGCGTGCCGCGCGACCCCGCGCTCGGGCTCATCGCGAAGCTCGAACCAGGCCGGCGCGGTCGATGGGCCGGTCCGGTCGGCTGGCTCGACGCCGACGGCGACGGGGACTGGATGGTGGGCCTGCGTTCGGCGTGGCTCTCCGGGGCGACCGCCATCGTGTGGGCGGGGGCAGGCATCGTCGCGGCCTCGGATCCCGAAAGCGAGCTCGCCGAGACCGAGGTGAAGCTCGTGCCCGTGCTCGAGGGGCTCGCCCCCGGGAGCTCGGCCCTGCTCGGGGCGAACCAGCTCAGGTACTGACCGGCGCCCCTCGCTCGACCTCGACCGGCCTGGCCACGCTCACCGAGGCGCCCGCCAGCGGGATCGCCACCTCGAAGGTGGCGCCGTGTCCCGGCACCGAGCGCACGGAGGCGGAGCCGCCCAGGACTTCGGAGATGGCCCGGACGATGGAGAGGCCGAGGCCACTCCCGCCTCCGGTGCGGGCCGAGTCGTCGCGCCAGAACCGGTCGAACACCTTGCTGGCCGCCTCGGGGCTGAGCCCGGGGCCGTGATCGGACACGGTCAGGTAGCCGCGGCTGCCGTCGGCCCGAACCCCGACGCGCACCGGTGTGCCCGGCGGGGTGTGGTCGAGGGCGTTGCGGACCAGGTTGTCGGCGACTTGGCCCAATCGGTCGCGATCACCGAGCACCACCACGGGTCCGTTCGACTCGAGGTCGACGGGGCGGCTCGGGTCGACGGCCCGCGCGTCGGCGACCGCGTCGGCCCCGATCCTGACCAGATCGACGGCGGCCTGGTCGAGGGGGCGGCCTTGATCGAGCCGGGCCAGCAGGAGCAGGTCGTCGACGAGCAGCCCCATCCGGCCGGCCTCCCGCTCGACCCGCTTGAGGGCCTGGTCCTGGCTCTCCTCGTCGCCGAAGGCGCCCTTGCGCAGGAGCTCGGTGTAGCCACGGATCGAGGTGAGCGGGGTGCGCAGCTCGTGGGAGGCATCGGCCACGAACTGGCGAAGCCGGTTCTCCGAGGCGGTCTTCTCCCGGAACGCGTCCTCGATGCGGCCGAGCATGGAGTTGAGGGCTCGGCCCAGCCGGGTCACCTCGCTCGAGGCCCGGGTCATGGGCACGCGGCGGGTGAGGTCGCCGGCCGCGATGGCGTCGGTGGTCTCGGCCATCGTCTCGAGCGGCCGCAGGCCCCGGCGCAGCGTCACGAGCACGACCGCGCACAGCACCGCCAGGACGGCCAGCGAGGCGATCAGCTGCACCCGCAGCAGCGAGGACAGGGTGTCGGTCGTCGCGTTGAGCGGCGCCGCGATCACGAGGACGCCCTGAGGGACGTCGACCGCCTCCTCGCGATAGATGATGCCCGAGCGCCCGAAGCTGCCCACATCGGCGCTGTTGGACTCCGACTGGTAGGGACCGCGCCGGAAGTGGTGGGTGCGCGGGGTCGGGGCGGGGCGCAACGAGGCGGTGATGATCGGCTTGGGGCCCGGGTTGGTGGCCGGGTTCTCCCCCACGATCACCTTGCCGGCGTGCGACACGACCATCACGTAGATGTCGGGGCTCACCCGGTCGTCGAGTTGGGTCTGCTCGAACGCGAGGCCGGAGGTCCGGAAGTGCCGGGCGATCTCGGTGGGCCGGACCGCGGTCAGGTAGTGGAAGGCTTGGACCTGAGCGCCGTCGAGCTGCTCGTCGACCCGCCCGTAGAGGTAGGAGCGCAGCGAGCTGTACGTGATGACGTTGGCCACCGCGAGCGCCACGACGAGCACCACCGCCATCGAGACGGTGAGTCGACGGCGCAGGCTCATGGCCTCAGGCCTCCGGAGCTCCCCACGTCACGACCGGGGCAACCGGAGCGAGTAACCGACCCGGCGGAACGTGTGGATGAGCGGGGGCTCGAACTCGTCGACCTTCTTGCGCAGGTAGCTGATGTAGGTCTCGATGATGTTGGGGTCGCCCTCGAACCCGTAGCCCCAGACCTGGTCGAGGATCTCGAACTTGGAGACCACCCGGCGGGCGTTCTCGAGCAGATAGCGGAGCAGGTTGAACTCGGTGGCCGTCAGCTCGATCGAGGCACCCTGGCGCCACACCTCGCGTGACTCCACGTCCATGACCAGGTCGGCGAACCGCAGCGGCCCCTCGCCCGAGTCGTCACGGGTCCGTCGGAGCACCGCCCGGATCCGTGCCACCACCTCGCTCAACGAGAAGGGTTTGGTGACGTAGTCGTCCCCCACGGCCAGGCCGACCAGCTTGTCTTCGGTGGCGTCCCGGGCGGTGAGGAACAGCACCGGCACCGCCTCGCCCTCGTCGCGCCACCGCCGGCAGATGTCGATGCCCTCGACGTCGGGGAGCATCACGTCCAGGAGCACGAGGTCGGGCTTCGTGGCCCGCACCATCTGGATCGCCTCGGTCCCGGTGGTCGCCACCTCGACCGCGAAACCCTCGAACTCGAGGCCGGTCGTCAGCAGGTCGGTGATGTAGGGCTCGTCGTCGACGACCAGGATGCGGTCCTTCTCGGGCACCCCTCCATGATCGCAGACCCGCCGAGCGGTCGGGCTGCCGTGCCTGCGCTCAGTCCGGGGCCCTCCCGCCGGTCCGGGAACGGCGCCGGCCGGTGGCCAGCCGGCCCGCCCCCCGAAGAGCCCGGCCGAGCCCCCACCACGTCACGAGGCCCAGCGCTTCGACGACGATGGCCGAGGACATCTTGGACTCGCCGACCTCTCGGTCGGTGAAGCGGATCGGCACCTCCACGATGGCGGCGCCGGCCTGCTTGGCCCGATAGGTCATCTCGATCTGGAACCCGTAGCCCTCGGCCTTCACCTTGTCGAGGGCGATGCGGTTCAGCACGCTGGCCGAGTACGCCCGGAACCCGGCCGTCGAGTCCACCACCCCGAGGCCGAGGACCCACGACGCGTAGAGGTTCCCGCCCCGCGACAGCAGCCACCGGTGGGCCTTCCATCTCGGGATCGAGCCGCCCGGAACGTACCGAGACCCGATGACCACCTCGTGGCCAGCCGCGACCTGGGCGATGAGCTCGGGGAGGGCACCGGGGTCGTGGGACCCGTCGGCATCCATCTCGACCATGACGTCGTAGCCGTGGTCCATCCCCCAACGGAACCCGGTCCGGTAGGCGCTCCCGAGGCCCGACTTGGCGGCCCGGCGGAGCAGGTGCAGGTCGGGGTGGCCCTCGGTCAGCGCTTCGACCTTGTCCCCCGTCCCGTCCGGGCTGCCGTCGTCGACCACCAGCATCCCGGCACTGGGCAGGGCCACCCGGGTGGCCTCGAGGACCCGGGCGATGTTGTCGACCTCGTTGTAGGTGGGCACGATGACCAGGACCCGCACGGCGCCGAGAGCATACGAGAGCCCCGGGACGGGCCTCTTCGGAACCTGAGTCCACGTTCCGGACGTGCCAGCATGGCGGGCATGTCCGAGCCGGCGCGGCGGCGGTTCCGCCTACCCAGGGTGCGCCGCGAGGTCCGTTGGACGATCTCGATCTTCATCCTGTTCTTCGTCTTCGAGTACTTGCTCCTGCCCGAGCTGGCCAGCGCCCGCAAGTCGGTCAGCCTGCTCGGGCACGTGAACGTGGCCTACCTGCTCCTCGGGGTCGCCCTCGAGGTGCTCGCCCTCGGCGCCTATGCCGAGCTCACCCACACGGTCCTCTCCCCCGAGGCGCCGACCCGCTTCCGGCTCCTTCGGGTCAACATGGCCAGCCTGGCCGTGAGCCACGTGGTGCCGGGCGGCACCGCGCCGGGCACCGCGGTCGGCTACCGGCTGCTCACCGAGTCGGGCGTGTCGGGGTCCACCGCCGGGTTCGGCCTGGCCACCCAGGGCGGGCTGTCGGCGGTGGTGCTCAACGCGATCTTCTGGCTGGCCCTGATCGTCTCCATCCCGCTGCGGGGCTTCAACCCGCTCTACGCGATCGCGGCGGCCGCCGGGGTCCTGCTCCTCGGGATCTTCGCCGGCACCATCATCCTGCTCACCAGGGGCCAGACCCGGGCCATGCGGTGGGTGGAGGCCCTGGCCAAGCGCCTTCCGTACGTCAACCCCGAGACCGTGGCCACCCTCCTCCAGAAGCTGGCCAACCGGGTCAACGTCTTGCTGCGCGACCGGGCGCTGCTTCGCCACGCCATCATCTGGGCGGCCGCCAACTGGCTCCTCGACGCCTCCTCGCTGTGGGTGTTCCTCTTCGCGTTCGGTGGCAAGGCCATCCTGCCCATCGACCTCCTGGTCGCCTACGGCCTCGCCAACATCCTGGCCGTCATCCCGATCACCCCCTCGGGGCTCGGGGTGGTCGAGGGCGTGCTCATCCCCACCCTGGTCGGGTTCCACGTGCCGAAGACCACCGCCATCCTGGGCGTCATCAGCTACCGGCTGATCAACTTCTGGCTGCCCATCCCGGTCGGCGGCGTCTCCTACCTGTCACTGCGCTGGCGCGGCCACCCCCGCCCGGCCGCACTGTCTTCGGGGCCCCAGGAGCCGCTCGTCCACTGAGCGGGTGCGTCAGCTGGGCGTCGGATGGGCCCGAGTCTCGATGTCGCGCCGCCGGCGGGCCCGCTCCATCGCCAGCTCCTTCAGACGCTCCTGGAGGCTGATCGACCGGACCGTCGGCACCCGCGACCAGCGGTCGTCGGCACCCAGCGCCCAAGCGTTGGTGTCGTCGGCGAGGGCCAGGTCGAGCACCTCGACCAGGCGGGCCACCAGCTTGCGGTCGTGGACCGGAGTGAGGACCTCGATGCGGCGGTCGAGGTTGCGGCGCATGAGGTCGGAAGAGCCGATGTAGATGCGCATGGGCGGGCGGGCGACGTCGTCGCCGAAGCCCGACGCCCAGCCGTCCTCCTGCCACGCCGCCCCGTCGGCCGAGGGAGCGGGACCGCCGAACCGGTAGATGCGCGAGTGCTCGAGGAACTGGCCCACCACCGAGCGGATCCGGATGGTCTCGGAGAGGCCCGGGATGCCGGCCCTGATCGAGCACAGGCCCCGCACCACCAGGTCGATCGGGACGCCGGCCATCGACGCGCCGTAGAGAGCGTCGATGACGGCCGGGTCGGTGAGGCCGTTCAGCTTGAGGACGATGCGGCCGGCCGTTCCGAGGGTGGCCTGCTCCTCGATCATCTCGATGATCCGGTCCCGGGTGGTGACCGGCGACACCAGGATCTGGCGGTAGTCGGAATGCCGGGAGAAGCCGGTCAGGTGGTTGAACAGGTCCCCGAGGTCGATCCCGATGTCCTCGTCGGCGGTGAGGAGGCCGAGGTCCTCGTAGTTGCGGGCCGTCTTGGAGTTGTAGTTGCCGGTCCCGATGTGGCAGTAGCGGTGGATCCCGTCCTCCTCGCGCCGCAGCACCAGGCAGGTCTTCGAATGGGTCTTCAGGCCGACCAGGCCGTAGACGACGTGGACGCCTACCTCTTCGAGGGCCTTCGCCCACCCGATGTTGGCCTGCTCGTCGAACCGGGCCCGCAGCTCGACCACGGTGGCGACCTGCTTGCCGAGCTCGGCCGCCCGGATCAGCGAGGCCACGATCGGGCTGTCGCCCGAGGTCCGGTAGAGGGTCTGCTTGATCCCCACCACGTCGGGATCGTTGGCGGCCTGGTCGACGAAAGCCTCAACCGAGCTCGCGAACGAGTCGTAGGGGTGGTGCACCAGCACGTCGCGCTCGCGCAGCACCGCGAACATGTCGACCGGCTCCCCGGCCGCCGACGCGAGCGGCGCCCCGGTCATCGGCGTCCAGCTCTCCTCGTGCAACTCGGGCCGGTCGAGGCCGTAGACGGCCCACAATCCTCCGAGGTCGATGGGGGCCTCGATCGAGTACACGTTGTCGGCCGACACCTGCAGCTGGGATGCGAGCAGGTCCCGGACGTTGTCGGCGGCGCCGGCCGCGATCTCCAGCCGCACCGCCCGCCCGAACCGGCGCTGGCGGAGCTCCATCTCGATCGCCAGCATCAGGTCGTCGGTGTCCTCCTCGAAGGTGAGGTCGGCGTTGCGGGTCACCCGGAAGACGTCGTGGCGCCCGATCGTCATCCCCGGGAACAGCGTGTCGAGATGCGCGGCGATGACCTGCTCCAACGGCACGACGCGCTCGCCGTCGGGCATGACCACGAACCGGGGCAGGACCGGCGGGACCTTGACCCGGGCGATCCGGCGCTCGCCGGTCACCGGGTCGCCCACCTCGACGACCAGGTTGAGCGAGAGGTTGGAGATGTAGGGGAAGGGGTGCCCGGGATCGACGGCGAGGGGCGTGAGGACGGGATAGATCTCGCGGTGGAAGAAGTCGACCAAGTAGGTGCGGTCCTCGTCGTCCAAGGAGGACCAGTCGGACC
>JBOGFV010000212.1:0-3096 GCA_050743525.1 Acidimicrobiales bacterium | reverse complement strand
CTCGACGAGCTCGCCCTCCTGGTCGACACCGCCGGTTCCGACGTGGTGGCCCGGATCTTGCAGCGCCGCGACCGTCCGGACCCGGCCACCTTCGTTGGGCGGGGCAAAGCCGAGGAGCTGGCCGAGGTGAGCCGGACCGTGGACGCCGACACGGTCGTGTTCGACGAGGAGCTCACGCCGGCCCAGCAGCGGAACCTCCAGGCGATCCTCGGGCGGACCGCCATCGACCGGACCGCGGTGATCCTCGACATCTTCGCCCAGAACGCCCGGACCCCCGAAGGGAAGGCCCAGGTCGAGCTGGCCCTGCTCCGGTACCGGCTGCCCCGGCTGCGGGGCCGGGGCAAGTCGCTCAGCCAGCAGGCCGGCGGGATCGGGACCCGGGGCCCCGGCGAGACCCAGCTCGAGGTCGACCGGCGTCGCCTCGTCCGTCGCATGCAGCGGCTCGAGACCGATCTCACCCAGGTCGGCCGGACCCGCGGGCTCCAGCGGCGGGCCCGGGCCCGGGGCCGCAACCGGGAGCTGGCCCTGGTCGGCTACACCAACGCCGGCAAGTCGACGCTGCTCAACCGGCTGACCGGGGCGGGTGTGCTGACCGAGAACCGGCTGTTCTCGACGCTCGACCCCCGCACCCGGCAGCTGGCCCTGCCGGGTGGCGAGACGGTGCTCCTGACCGACACGGTCGGCTTCGTCCGAAAGCTCCCGCACCAGCTGGTGGAGGCGTTCCACTCGACCCTCCAGTCGATCGGGCTCGCCGACCTGGTCGTCCACGTGGTCGACGGCTCGGCCCGGGACCCGGAGGGCCAGATGGAGGCGGTCCGGGCCGTGCTGGGCGAGGTCGGCGCGGCCGACCTCCCCGAGCTCGTGGTCGTGAACAAGCTCGACCGGGCGCCCGAGGCGGCCCGCCTGCTGTCGAAGCACGAGGGCGCGGTGTGCATCTCGGCGCGGACCGGCGAGGGCATCGACGGCTTCCTGCGCGCCGTGGCCGACCGGGTGCGCCTGAGCGACCGGGTGGTCCGGCTCGTCATCCCCTACGCGCGGGGCGACGTGCTGGCGGCGGTGCACCGCGAGGGGGAGGTGGTCGAGCAGGAAGCCGGTGAGGAGGCCGCCACGCTCACCGTGCTCCTGGACGAGGCCGGCCGGGCCCGGTTCTCCGAGTTCGTGGCGGCCTCGTGATGGCGAAGGGCTTCGAGCCGCCGCCCTACCCGTATCACCGGCTGCGCGACATCGAGAAGCTGGCCGCCGCCCACGACGGCGGCATGGTCGACTGCTCGGTGGGGACGCCGTGCGACCCGCCGGCCCCCTTCGTTCTCGAGGCGATGGCCACCTCGGGGACCGAGCGCGGCTACCCGGAGTCCGCCGGGAGCATGGCGCTGCGGACCGCCGCGATCGGTTGGATCGAGCGGCGCTTCGGGGTGGCGCTCGATCCCGACGCACTGAGCGCCTGCGTCGGGACCAAGGAGTTCGTCGCATCGGTCGCCCAGTACCTGCACCTGCGGGACCCGGACCGCGACGTGGTCCTGTACCCGGCCATCTCGTATCCCACCTACGCGATGGGGGCGCTGCTGGCCGGTTGCCGTCCGGTGGCGGTCCCTCCGGCCCGGCCGGACGGCTCGGGGCTCGACCTCAAGGCGATCGATTCGGCGGACGCGGCCGGCGCGCTGGCGCTGTGGTCGAACAGCCCATCCAATCCGACCGGCGGCCTGGACGACCTCGGCGCGGCGGCGGCCTGGGGACGCGAGCACGGCGTGCCGGTCCTCTCCGACGAGTGCTACGGCGAGTTCACCTGGTCGGACTCACCGCGCTCGGTCCTCGAGCACGGCACCGAGGGGGTGGTGGCCGTCCATTCGCTCTCCAAGCGCTCCAACCTGGCTGGGGTCCGGTGCGGCTTCTACGCCGGCGACCCCGCCCTCGTCACCTACTTGACCGACCTGCGCCGCCACGCCGGGCTCATGGTGCCGGGGCCGGTGCAGGCCGGGGCGGCCGCCGCGCTGGGCGACGACGAGCACGTCGAGGCGCAGCGGGCCCGCTATCGGGACCGGCTGGCCTACCTGGCCGAGGTGCTGACGGCGGCCGGCTGCCCGGCCGTCCCGCCCGACGGCGGCTTCTATCTGTGGGTCGAGTCCCCGGCCGCGGTCGGCGACGGCTGGGCCCTCACCGAGGAGCTGGCCCGGGCGGCCGGCATCTTGGTCAGCCCCGGCGAGTTCTACGGCCCCGACGGCGCCGGCCACGTCCGCGTGGCGACGGTCCAGCCGATGCAACGGCTCGAGCTGGTGGGGGCGCGCCTGGCCGCCTCGGGGTGGACGGCCGGCTGAGCCCGGGCGCCACTCGCGCCGATCACTACAGTCATCGCATGTTGCGTCCTGAAAGCTGGACCAGACCAGTGGGTGCAAGTCCCACCCGGGTAATCGCCGGAGAGCCCGGTAGCAGGCCCCGGTCCGTCGCCGAGAGGTGGCGGGCTGAGCGGGGTGTCAAAAGCCTCTTCGGAGGGAGCAAGCGTGCGGGCCGTAGTGCCATCAGGTACGAGTCCTGCAGCCTCGTCAGACTTACAACGAGAGAGCCGAGCCGCTCATGTCACGGCGAAGGCAGCATTCGACCGACTGGCGGTCCGGACATGCCCATGGTCGAGTCCCTCCGGGGTACGAGGAGCGGCACGTACGCACGGCTTGGTTCGGAACAGGAGAGACCCGTCTGTGCAGCCTTGTCAGCAAAGACCGGGCGTATAAGCCAGTGGTGAAGTCGCCCGGAGCACAGCGGGAGTCCGACGGGGTCGTAGGAGCGCCGGGATAAACCGGCATGGAGGAGAGGATGCAAGAGCCTTGCACCGAAGGAGTAGCGAACCACGGTGACCCCGAGTCATGCGTCGGCGTCCGTGAGGGCGCAGGCGAAGCGTTGACAGGGGCACGTACAGGCCGGATCATCGGCTCGGACTGGAGCCGAAGGCATCAAAGACCCGGATCGTGCACTTGGTGGAAGGAGGCGAGGGGCTGGACTTCCTCGGATTCCATCACCGCTGGGTGTCGAATGGGTCGTCTCGGTCCCGCCACCATGTCAGCTTCCTCGCCCGCTGGCCCACGAGACAGGCGATGCAGCGTGCCC
>JBOGFV010000211.1:0-3274 GCA_050743525.1 Acidimicrobiales bacterium | reverse complement strand
GATGACGTCGGCGTCCAGGGTGAGCATGGCGTTGGGGTTGGTGTGCGCGTTGGTGCCCGGCGCCACGCCGAAGAACCCGGCCTCGGGGTTGATGGCGTAGAGGCGGCCATCGGCGCCGAACTTCATCCAGCAGATGTCGTCGCCGACCGTCTCGACCTTCCAGCCCGGCAGGGTCGGGATGAGCATGGCCAGGTTGGTCTTCCCGCACGCCGAGGGGAAGGCGCCGGTCACGTAGCGGGTCTCGCCGTCGGGCGAGGTCAGCTTCACGATCAGCATGTGCTCGGCCAGCCAGCCGTCATCGCGGGCGATGACCGAGGCGATGCGCAGCGCGAAGCACTTCTTGCCCAAGAGGGCATTGCCGCCGTAGCCGGAGCCGTAGGACATGACCTCTCGGGTCTCGGGGAAGTGGACGATGTACTTGTTCTGGGCGTCGCACGGCCACGGGACGTCGGCCTGGCCGGGCTCGAGCGGCGCGCCGACCGAGTGCAGGCACGGAACGAACTCGCCCTCGGCCCCGAGCACCTCGAGGGCGCCCTGGCCCATGCGGGTCATGATGCGCATCGACACCGCCACGTAGGGGGAGTCGGTGAGCTGGACGCCGATGTGGGCCTTGTCGGACCCGAGCGGACCCATCGAGAACGGCACCACGTACATGGCGCGGCCCCGCATGGCGCCGTCGAAGAGCTTGCGCAGGGCCTCGCGCATCTCGTCGGGATCCCGCCAGTTGTTGTTGGGCCCCGCGTCGACCTCGTCCGCCGAGCAGATGACGGTCCGGTCCTCGACCCGGGCCACGTCGGCGGGGTCCGAGTGGGCCCAGTAGCTGTTGGGCCGCTTGGCCTCGGACAGCTGGGTGAAGGTGCCCTGGTCGACCAGCATCTGACACAGCCGGTCGTACTCCTCGGCCGAGCCGTCACACCACTCGACGCGCTCGGGCTTTACCAGCGCCGCGATCTCGTCCACCCAGTCGATCAACTTCTTGTTCGAGGTGGGAGCGCTAGTGGTCGGAGGCATCCGGTCACACCTTTCCTGGGCTATGACTCGATCGGCTGGGACTGTCGTCGGCGCACTGCGGTGTGTGTAGCCGACAATGGTAGGCATGGACGGTGCCCCACCCCAAACAGCCGCCCGACAAGGGTGGCCGCTCTCCAACCGGCGAAGATGCCGAGCTGCAGCGTATCGGAAGGCGGCTGAAGGAGCGGCAGGGAGGCCCGCCACCAGGGGAGATCTGGAGCGGCGACGACGCCGCGGTGGTGGCTGGCCCGGGCGCCGACGGGAGCCCGGTCCTGCTGCTCACCACCGACGCAGTGGTGGGTGGCGTCCATGTCGACCTCTCGCTGGCCACGCTCGCCGACGTCGGCTGGAAGGCGCTCACGGTGGCGGTCAGTGACATCGCGGCGATGGGCGGGGTGCCCGGCCGCGCCCTGGTGGCGCTCAGCGCCCCGGTCGGGACCGACGTCGACGAGCTCGCCGTCGGGGTGGCCGAGGCGGCCGAGCGGTGGGCGTGCCCGGTGGTCGGGGGCGACCTCACCGCCTCCGACCAGCTCGTGGTCGCGGTCACCGTGACCGGCGGGCTCAGCGGCCCCGGCCCGGCCGTGTTGCGCAGCGGGGCCCACCCCGGCGACGCATTGCTGGTGACCGGGCCGCTCGGCGGCTCGGCGGCCGGGCTTCGGCGGTTGCGCTCGGGCGACGCCCCCGAGGACCTCGCCGCCTCCTACCGGCGGCCGCTGGCCCGCCTGGCCGAGGGCAGGGTGTCCCGCGACGCTTCGGCCACCGCGATGTTGGACGTCTCCGACGGCCTCGGCCTCGACCTGCACCGCCTGGCCGACGCGTCGGGGGTCGGGTTCGCGCTCGACTCGGTCCCGGTGCGTGACGGCGCGACGCTCGAGGAGGCGATCGGGGGCGGCGAGGACTATGAGCTGCTCATCGCGACCGGCGACCCCGACCGGCTGGCCGAGGCGTTCGGGGCGGCCGGGCTGCGGGCGCCGGTGCGAATCGGGGAGTGCGTGCGAGAAGAGACCGAGCGGAGCCTGGCGGGCGACGAACTTCGGGCCTCCGGCTACCAGCACCGGTTCTGACGGCGAGCCTGGCGCGGCCGTCGCTCAGGCGGTCGGGATGGAGCGCCGGGGCGGCTTGGTGACTCGGCCGGCCCGGATGCACGACGTGCAGACGTGCAGCCGCTTGGGGGTGCCGTCCACCAGCGCCCGCACCCGTTGGATGTTCGGGTCCCACCGCCGCTTGGTCCGCCGGTGGGAGTGGCTCAGGCTCATGCCGAAGGACGGCCGCTTGCCGCAGAGCTCGCACACCGCTGCCATGCCGGATCCCTTCGGAGCTGCCCGAACCGGGCGGAGACGACGGCCACCAGGGCCGTCAAGAACAGGGTGAAGGTTAGCATCCGACCAGTGGGGGCCCCTGCGGAGTTGACCTCGACCATGGTGCGGGCGGCGATGACGCACTTCCGCGACGCCTTGCGGTCCCACCGGGACGTCATCGACCGCCTGAACGTCTTCCCCGTGCCCGACGGGGACACCGGCACCAACATGATGCTCACGGTCGAGTCGGTGGTCGACGAGCTCGAGGCCCTCGGGCCGGAGACCTCTATGGCCGACGTGTGCAAGGCCGTCGCCCACGGCTCGCTCATGGGGGCCCGGGGCAACTCCGGGGTAATCCTGTCGCAGCTGCTTCGCGGCGTCAGCAGCACGTTCGCGGCGGCGCCCTCGGTCGACGCGTCGAGAGTGGCCCAAGCGCTGGTCGAGGCGGCGTCGCTGGCCCGCAAAGCGGTGGTCCGTCCGGTCGAGGGCACGATCCTGACCGTCGCCCACGCCGCCGGTGAAGGGGCCGAGGCCGGCCGGAGCGAGAGCGCCGAGCTGTGTCGAACCCTCGAAGCGGCGCTCGACGCGGCGCAACGGGCGCTCGACTCCACGCCGAGCCTGCTCCCGGTGCTGGCCCAGGCCGGGGTCGTCGACGCCGGCGGCGCTGGTTACGTCCTCCTCCTCCAGGCGTTGCTGACCGCCGTCGACGGGCGCCCGCTGCCCACGCCGCCGATGAACGGGTCGACCCCGGCGGCCGCGCCGGTGACCGCGATGGCGGCGGCGACCGCCGCCGCCCACGGGGAGGAGTCGGGGCTCCGCTACGAGGTCATGTACTTCCTGCACGCGCAGGACGACACCATCTCGGACTTCAAAGAGGTGTGGGCGGGGATCGGCGACTCGATCGTGGTGGTCGGTGGGGACGGCACCTGGAACTGCCATATCCACACCGACGACATCGGCGCGGC
>JBOGFV010000210.1:0-5619 GCA_050743525.1 Acidimicrobiales bacterium | reverse complement strand
TTTGGATACTTCTCGGTCACGAGTACCTGCGAACCGGCACTTCCGCGGGTGAACTTGACCCGGAAGATGCCCACGGCCTTCACGCAGGGGCGGACGATGATGAGGTAGCCGCCTTTCGCCGGCTCGGCTGTCGCGGAGATGGTCAGGCTTGCCCTCCGCCCGTATCGGGCGGCGAACGCAGCACCGCCCACAACCCCGACGACCGCAGCCGTCGCGCCGCTTCCAGTGAGGATGTTGAGCCAGTGGTCAGGCATCTTCCGGACGGTACGCCGCCTGGACTTTTGGTGCAGAAGCGCCTTCTGCACCTTTTCGCTACTCACTCGTAGCCTTTGGGTGCAAAGCCCTTTTGACGCGGCCCCAAACGGCCCCGGTTCGGCGAAATTGCGTCAGAAGGAGAAGGAAAGTTGCCAATGGTACGCTCAACTTTGATAGAGTAGGTCCTGTGGTTGGGCCGAAGGTGCCCGGCCGGACGAAGCCTTAACAGAGACAACAAGAAGAAGAAGAGAGGCACAGGGATATGGCCAAGGCGGTAGGGATCGACCTCGGGACAACGAACTCCGTCGTGAGCGTGCTGGAGGCCGGCGAGCCGGTCGTGATCCCCAACGCGGAGGGGTCGCGCACGACCCCCTCGGTAGTGGGGTTCGCCAAGAACGGCGAGGTGTTGGTCGGCGAGGTTGCGAAGCGCCAAGCGATCACCAACCCCGAGCGGACCATCCGCTCGGTGAAGCGCCACATGGGCACCGGATGGACCGTCGACATCGACGGGAAGGCGTATACGGCCCAGGAGATCTCGGCCCGGATCCTCGGCAAGCTGAAGCGAGACGCCGAGGCCTACCTGGGCGACACCGTCACCCAGGCTGTGGTCACCGTCCCCGCGTACTTCGACGACGCCCAGCGGACCGCCACCAAGGAGGCCGGCCAGGTCGCCGGCCTAGAGGTGCTCCGCATCATCAACGAGCCGACGGCCGCTGCCCTCGCCTACGGCCTCGACAAGGAGGACAAGGACGAGACCGTCCTCGTCTTCGACCTGGGCGGCGGGACCTTCGACGTCTCGGTGCTCGAAATCGGCGAGGGCGTCTTCGAGGTGAAGTCGACCTCGGGCAACACGCACCTCGGTGGGGACGACTGGGACCAGAAGGTCATGGACTGGCTGGTGAAGCAGTTCAAGGACACCGAGGGGGTCGACCTTGCGGCCGACAAGATGGCCACCCAGCGCCTGAAGGAAGCGGCCGAGAAGGCCAAGATCGAGCTGTCCTCCGTGCAGGAGACCCAGATCAACCTGCCCTTCATCACCGCCACCTCCGAGGGTCCCAAGCACCTCGACCTGAAGCTGACGCGCTCCAAGTTCAACGAGCTCACCTCCGAGCTCGCCGAGCAGTGCCGCGGCCCGTTCGAGGCGGCCATCAAAGACGCCGGGCTCAAGACCTCCGACATCGACCACGTGGTGATGGTCGGAGGGTCGACCCGCATGCCGGCGATCCAGGAGCTGGTGCAGTCGCTCTCCGGCAAGGAGCCGCACAAGGGCGTGAACCCCGACGAGGTGGTGGCCGTCGGCGCCGCCGTGCAGGCCGGGGTGTTGAAGGGCGAGGTGAAGGACGTCCTCCTCCTCGACGTGACGCCGCTCAGCCTCGGCATCGAAACCAAGGGCGGTGTCATGCACCGGCTGATCGAGCGCAACACAACCATCCCGACCAAGCGGTCCGAGAATTTCTCGACCGCCGAGGACAGCCAGCCTTCGGTCGAGATCCACGTGCTCCAGGGCGAGCGCGAAATGGCGATGTACAACAAGACGCTGGGCAAGTTCCAGTTGGTCGACCTCCCCCCGGCGCCGCGCGGGATCCCCCAGATCGAGGTCACCTTCGACATCGACGCCAACGGGATCGTGCACGTGGCCGCGCAGGACAAGGCGACCGGCAAGGAGCAGTCGATGACCATCACCGGCCAATCGGCGCTCGGCAAGGACGACATCGAGCGCATGGTCCGGGACGCCGAGGCCCACGCCGAGGACGACCGGCGGCGTCGCGAGGAGGCGGAGGTCCGCAACACCGCCGACACCCTCGTGTACCAGACCGAGAAGCTGCTGAAGGACCAGGGCGACAAGATCGAGGGCTCCGAGAAGGAAGCCGTCTCGAGCGCGCTCCAGGGCGTGAAGGACGCCTTGGGCGGCTCCGACCTCGAGGCGATCAAGACCGCCACCGAGTCGCTCATGAGCGCCAGCCAGGGCTTCTCGCAGCGTCTGTACGAGCAGGCCTCCCAGGCCCAGGCGGCCGAGGGGGCGTCCAACGGCGCCGCCGAGCAGGCGGCCGACGCGGCCGACGACGAGGTCGTGGACGCCGAGATCGTCGACGAGAAGTGACCTCACAGCCCGAGCCCGACCTCCCGGTGCCTGAGGGGGCCGAGGGGGTAGACGGGCGCGAGCCCGCCGCCGCCGACGGGGAGCTGGTCGACGGGGAGGTGGCCGACGGGGAGGTGGCCGACGGGGCGGCGGCGGCCGAAGAGATCCTGACCGACGTGGTCGCTCTGACCCAGGAGCGTGATGAGTACCTCGCCGCGCTGCAGCGGAGCCAGGCCGACTTCGCCAACTACCGCAAGCGGGTGCTGCGCCAGCAAGAGGAGCAAGGTGGTCGGGCCGCCCTCGACCTCGTGACCAAGCTGCTGCCGATGCTGGACAACCTCGACCTGGCCGTCGCTCACCTCGACAAGGAGGGCGACGAGGACTCGACTCTGGCGAAGACGCTTCGTCAGACACGGGCGCAGCTGATCGAGACCCTGGCCAAGGAGGGGCTCGAGCGAGTCGACGCCGAGGGCGTCGACTTCGACCCGTCGATCCACGACGCGGTCGCTCACGCCGAGGCCGCCGAGGGGGACGACCCCAGCTCCCGGGTCGAAGAGGTGCTCCGGTCGGGCTACCGCTGGCGCGGCCAGACGGTCCGCCCGGCCATGGTCCGAGTGAGGGGCTGAGTTGCCGGTCCAGCGAGAGTGGTTCGAGAAGGACTACTACCAGGTCCTCGGGGTGTCCTCGACGGCCACCGACAAGGACATCGCGCGGGCGTACCGGAAGCTGGCCAAGCAGTACCACCCGGACGCCAACCCGGGCTCCGAGGACCGCTTCAAGGAGATCTCGGCCGCCAACGCCGTGCTCGGCGACCCGACCACCCGCAAGGAGTACGACGAGGCCCGCCGGCTCGGCCCGATGGCCGGCGGCTTCGGCACTCCGGGCGCCGGCGGGACCTTCCGCATGGACGACCTCGGCGACCTCGGCGACCTGTTCGGCGGGCTGTTCGGCGGACGCCGCCGGCGCAACCAGGGACCCCAGCGCGGGGCCGACGTCGAGGCCGAACTGCACCTCAGCTTCGAGGACTCGGTGCGCGGCGTGACCACCTCGGTCAACGTGCCCCAGGACTCGCGCTGTCGGACCTGCAGCGGCACCGGCGCCGCGCCCGGCACCTCGACGCACGTCTGTGACCGCTGCAACGGCCGCGGCACCCTCGATGACAACCAGGGCCTGTTCTCGCTCTCGACCGTGTGCCCCAAGTGCAACGGACGCGGGACGCTGGTCGACACCCCCTGTGCGACCTGTCACGGCACCGGCACCGAGCGGCGCAACCGCCAGGTCAAGGTCCGCATCCCGCCGGGGGTGGAGGACCGCCAGCGGATCCGGGTGAAGGGTCGGGGCGCGCCGGGACAGGGCATGGCCCCGCCGGGCGACCTCTACGTCACCGTGCACGTCGGCGCGCATCCCCAGTTCGGGCGACGCGGCGCCAATCTGACCTACACCGTGCCGATCACCTTCCCGGAGGCGACCCTCGGGACCGTCATCACCGTGCCGACGCTCGACGAGCCGGTGAAGGTGAAGGTTGCACCCGGGACCGCGCCCGGAACGGTGCTGCGGGTGCGGGGCCGGGGCATCCCGGCCAGCCGGAACGGGGCCAAGTCGGGCGATCTGATGGTGAAGGTGGACGTGTTGGTGCCGACCGCGCTCACCGACGAGCAGCGCGCCGCGGTCGAGTCGCTGGCCCAGCTGACCGATCCGGCGCCGCGCGAGCACCTCGAGGAGGTGTAGCGACATGGCCGAGGAACAGAGAGACGGGACCCGGCGGGGCAGCGAGCACCGGGCCGTCTATGTGATCTCGGTGGCGGCCGAGCTGGCCGGCGTGCACCCCCAGACCCTGCGCATCTACGAGCGCAAGGGCCTGCTCGACCCGATCCGGACCCCCGGGGGGTCCCGCCGGTTCAGCGACCTCGACCTGGCCCGCCTCGAGCGGATCCATGAGCTGACCGGGGCCGGGCTCAATCTGGAGGGGGTGCGGCGGGTCTTCGAGCTCGAGAAGGAGGTGCACCGGCTCCACGCCCAGCTCGACCAGGTCCGCCAGGAGGCCAAGGAGGCCCTCGAGCAGGCCCACCGGCACTACCGGCGCGACCTCGTGCCGCTCAACCAGTCGCCAATGCCCTACCGCCCCCGCCGCAACGACACGAGAGGATGACCGCAGTTGCCGCTTGACCCCCAGCGCTGGACCGAGAAGACCAAGGAGGCCTTCTCGGCGGCGACCCGGCTGGCCGCCGACGCCGACAACCCGGAGGTCACGCCGGCCCACCTGCTCAGCGCGGTCCTGGCCGACCCCGACACCATCGCCCGGCCGGTCCTGGCCAAGGTCGGCGCCTCGCCCGACGAGATCATGGCCCGGCTGGCGGAGCGCCTCGGGCGCTTGCCCCGCGCCGTCGGGGGCCAGGAGCCCGCGCTCGGCCGGGCCGCCCGGGAGGGTCTCGAGGCCGCCGACCGCCTGCGGTCGGAGCTGGCTGACGACTATCTGTCGATCGAGCACCTGCTCCTCGCGTTGAGTGACGAGCTCGGCGTCGACCGCGACCAGCTGTTGGCGGCGCTGCGAGACGTCCGGGGGAGCCACCGGGTCACCACCCCCACCCCCGAGGACACCTTCCAGGCCCTGGAGCGCTACGGCCGCGACCTGACCGAAGCGGCCCGCCGCGGCCGGCTCGACCCGGTGATCGGCCGCGACGAGGAGATCCGCCGGGTCATCCAGGTACTCTCCCGTCTGACCAAGAACAACCCGGTGCTCATCGGCGAGCCCGGCGTCGGGAAGACCGCCATCGTCGATGGGCTGGCCAACCGGATCGTCGAGGGCGACGTCCCCGAGAGCCTGAAGAACAAGCGGGTCGTCGCGCTCGACCTCGGCTCGATGGTGGCGGGAGCCAAGTACCGGGGCGAGTTCGAGGAGCGCATGAAGGCGGTGCTGAAGGAGATCACCGACTCCGACGGCCAGGTGGTCACCTTCATCGACGAGCTCCACACCCTCGTTGGGGCGGGCGCGGCCGAGGGGGCGATGGACGCCGGCAACATGGTGAAGCCGCTCCTCGCCCGGGGTGAGTTGCGTCTCATCGGCGCGACGACGCTCGACGAGTACCGCAAGTACATCGAGAAGGACGCCGCGCTCGAGCGGCGTTTCCAACCGGTGTTCGTCGAGCCGCCCTCGGTCGAGGACACGATCGCCATCCTGCGCGGGTTGAAGGAGCGCTACGAGACCCACCACCGCGTCCGCATCCAGGACGCGGCGCTGGTGGCGGCGGCGGTGCTTTCGGACCGTTACGTGACCGGCCGTTTCC
>JBOGFV010000209.1:0-2694 GCA_050743525.1 Acidimicrobiales bacterium | reverse complement strand
CTGCTCGCCTGGTGGGCGCAGCAGCATCCCGACTTCCCCGCCATCGTCAGCCCTCACGGGGACAGGACCTTCGCGGCGCTGAACCGGCGGTCCAACCAGCTGGCCCGGGCGCTGCGCCGTCGCGGCGTCGCCGCCGGGGACGGCGTGGCGCTCCTCTCGGGCAACCTCCCCGAGTTCAGCGAGGTCGTCAACGCGGCCCAACGGGCCGGCCTCCGGCTGACCCCGGTCAACTGGCACCTGACCGGCGAGGAGGTCGGCTACGTGGTCGACGACTGCGAGGCCACCGCGCTGATCGCCGATGCCCGCCACGGCGAGTCGGCCACCGTGGCGGCGGGCGCCGCGCCCCGGGCCACGGTCCGCTTGGCCATCGGCGGGGCGATCGACGGGTTCGAGCCCTACGACGAGGCCGTCGACGCCGAGGACGACGCCGACCTCGAGGACGCCGAGATAGGCAGCTCGATGCTGTACACCTCGGGGACGACCGGTCGGCCCAAGGGGGTCAACCGGCCCCAGGCCCAGCGCCAGGTCGGGATGATCGCCGGGATCTTCGGCTACCGGCCCGGCCAGGACGTCCACCTGGTCACCGGCCCCCTGTACCACGCCGCCCCGCTCGCCTTCTCCCTGGCCGTGCCGCTGGCCTCCGGAGCGGGGGTGGTGGTCATGGAGCGCTGGGACGCCGAGGAGGCCCTGGGGCTGATCGAGCGGCACCACGTCACCCACACCCACATGGTCCCGACCATGTTCGTGCAGCTCTTGAAGCTGCCCGAGGAGGTCCGGAGCCGCTACGACGTGTCGTCGCTGCGCCACGTCCTGCACGGCGCCGCCCCCTGCCCGGTCCACGTCAAGCACCAGCTCATCGAGTGGCTGGGCCCGATCGTGTTCGAGTACTACGCCGCCACCGAGGGCACCGGCACGATGGTCGACTCCGCCACCTGGCTGTCCCGTCCCGGCACCGTCGGCAAGGTCATCCCCGACGGCCAGGTGAAGGTCGGCGACGACGACGGCACCGAGCTCCCCCGCAACGAGGTCGGCACCGTCTACCTGAAGGCGCCGGAGGCCCGCTTCGAGTACTTCAAGGCCAAGGAGAAGACCGACGCCGCCTACCGGGGCGACTACTACACCCTCGGCGACGTCGGCTACATGGACGACGAGGGCTTCCTCTTCCTCACCGACCGCAGCGTCGACCTCATCATCTCGGGGGGCGTGAACGTCTACCCGACCGAGATCGACGCGGTGCTCCTCGCCCACCCCAAGGTCGCCGACAGCGCCACCATCGGGGTCCCGCACGACGAATGGGGCGAGGAGGTCAAGTCGGTGGTCGAGCTGGCGGCCGGCGTCGGGCCGAGCCGGGACCTCGAGGCCGAGCTCATCGAGTTCGCCCGGGACCGGCTGGCCCACTTCAAGTGCCCGAAGACCATCGACTTCGTCGACAGCCTCCCCCGCCAGGACAACGGCAAGATCTACCGCCGGCTGCTCCGGGACCAGTACCGGGAGGCCCGGGAGGCAGCCGACCAGGTCTGAGTGTCAAAATTCAGACTAGTTGTCGACTAGTCTGATCTTGTGAGCACGGTCGGGGCCTACGACGCCAAGACGCACTTGCCGCGTCTGCTCGAGCAGGTGGAGCAAGGGGAGACCATCACCATCACTCGGCACGGTCGAGAGGTGGCGAGACTCGTGCCGGTGGTGCATCCGTCTGGAATCCCTTCCCAGGTCATCGACGCCTTGCGGGTGGCCCGTCGAGGCGTGCGGCGGGGCAGCCAAACCGTGCGGGAGATGGTGGACGAGGGTCGCCGCTGATGCCCGTCGTCATCGACACGTCCTTGACGATGGCGTGGTGCTTCGAGGACGAGGCCACGAGCGACGCCGATCTCGTGCTTGATCGCCTCTTGGAAGACGAAGCCATCGTGCCGGCATTGTGGCTGTTCGAGGTGACGAACGTGTTGCTCGTCGCGGAACGAGGGTCACGCATCACCGAGGCGCAGGCGGCCCGATTCCTTGACTTGTTGACCCAGCTCCCAATCCGTATCGACGCCGCTCATACCGATCCATCCGCGCTTCTGGCGGCCGGGCGTCGCCACGGTCTCAGCGCCTACGACGCCGCTTACCTCGTCCTCGCGGAGCGATTGGGCTTCCCGTTGGCCACCCTCGATGGGAAGCTCGCCATGGCCGGCCGGAGCGCCGGTGTTGCGCTGCTGATTGACGGTTGACCTCGTCGAACGACACCATCAGCCCTTCCCTCACCAAGGTGTTTCCACCACCGCGTCCCAGCGCCTCCTCCAGGGGGGGCCATCGCTGTCGTCTCGACCTGTGTCGCCCAGATCCAGACCCCACGGCGCTCGTCGACTGCGCTGGGCGATCGGTCGTGCCTCGCTCTCCTCCGAATCGGGTCGGGGCCAGGCCATCGCGGCCTGATCTTCGGGGCGTCTCGAGACCAGCGCGGCCGTCACCGAGAGCCGCCGACGTCACCGAAGACGACGGCCACGTCGCGTGCTCCGATCAGACGACCGCGTCGAGCTCCGCCAGCACCGTGTCGGCCACCGCCAGCGGGCCGCCGAACAGCGTCGCCTTGGTCAGCCCCGACCCCACCATGGCGAGATAGCTCGCCACCGAGGTCGGCAGCGCGCCGGTCGGCTGGACGAGGAGCAGCGGTCCCTGGGCCAGGCCCAGGCTCGGCCCCGCCGACAGGGCGTCGGG
>JBOGFV010000208.1:0-7841 GCA_050743525.1 Acidimicrobiales bacterium | reverse complement strand
CTGGCGGACCCTGCTCGCGGCCCGCGCCATCGAGAACACTGCGTACGTCGTCGCGGCGGCCCAGCCGGGGCCCACCTACACCGGCCATTCGCTGATCGCTGGCCCCTTTGGCGAGGTGCTCGCCGAGCTCGGCCCCGACGACGGGCCCGTCGCCCTCGCGAACGCCGAGGTGCGCGAGACGCGCGTCGAGGAAGCGAGGGCCGCGCTGCCGGTGCTGGATCACCGGCGATACGCGGTGCTCCCAGGTCGCCCCGGCTCCCGGGCCGTCTGAGCCGTTGCGGAGCTGTCGGCTCGGAGCCTCGGGCCTTGAGGTCAGCGTTCTCTCGCTCGGGTCGTGGCGCACATGCGAGCGGATCACCCGGGACCAGGGGCTCGCGGTGATGGTGGCGGCTCGGGAGGAGGGGATCACCTTCCTCGACGACGCCCGTTACGACGACGAAACGGGGACCGCTCCGATCCCGAGCGGCTATTCGGAGGTGGTGTTTGGGGAGCTGTTCGGCGGAGCGGGCCACAAGCGGTCGACGGTCACCGTGGCCAACAAGCTGTGGTGGGAGTTCTGGCCCGATCAGAGTGCCGAACAGGAACTGGATGCGTCGCTGGCCCGGATGGGCTTCGACCGGGTGGATTTGATCTACAGCTCAACGGTCCCCGACGACCTGCCGATGGAGGTGGTGGTGGAGTCGGTGGGCGGCCTCATCGAGACCGGGCGAGCTCGACAATGGGGCATCGTGAACTGGTCGGGTGAAGCCCTCGAGCGGGCTGGCGACCTTTGTGAGGCTGCTGGGGTGCCCCAACCGTGCGCGGCGCAGCTTCCATACAGCCTCGTCCATCGAGATTGGGTCGAAGGTGGCCCGATGCGGCGAGCGCTCGAACGGACCGGTGCGTCGGTGGTCGCGTCTTCGGTCATGGCGGGGGGCGCGCTCACCGGCAAGTACGGGCGCGGTGGGAGCGGCCGACTGAGCGGCCAACGGGCCGTCGCCGCGGGAGGAGCCCTCGCCGCGTCGGCGCGAGAACTCGCGGGCCTCGCTGAGGAGTGGGGCACCTCGGCGGCGGCCTTGGCGATCGCCTTTGCATTGGACGCCCCGTCGGTTGCATCCGTCCTCTTTGGGGCCACGTCCCCGGAACAGGTCACCCAGAATGTCGCGGCCCTCCGGTTGGCTGATGGCCTCGCGGACCACCAGTGGGAGCGACTACGGGCGATCGGAGCCGGCTGATGAGCGGCGGCAACGTTCGGCGCGATCGTCACGGTCAAGCTGACGGTCAGCTGGGCCCGCCCGCGAGTCATTCGCCGAGAAGGGCACCGCCGTAGCCAACGCCTTGATCGGGGTGATCGAGATCGTCCGGTCCAACGCCGGGGTCCACGGGGGCGCCGGCGCCTCAACCGGCGTGCAGCGGTGAGTTCGGCCGTGGTCGCGGCCCTGGTGGCACAAGCGACCGGCGGCGGGGTCAAGATGCGCCAGGCGGCGAGCGCTCGCGGCGCTTGACCACGGTCCGAGCAGGAGCGCCTCGTTGCGCGAAGATCGCCGAGGGGCCAGTTAGGCACAGGATTTCCACGTTTATCGACACGGTTGGTTGGGGTACACCAGGACCCCAACCACCTGGGGTAGATCCGGGAGCTGGGCGGGGGTGGGGCCCGATGGCGATCTACGTGTCTGATCCGGCTAACGCGGTCCCCCGGCGTCAGGACCCGACGCCGATCGAGCCCGACTCTCGGCCCGTCGACCCCGGAACGGTCCCAAAGCCAATGGCGAGCGTCGCTTCCCGCTTCAACATTGCCGCGGCCCTGGTTGCTGGGTTCCGGAATGCACTTACTCCACGCGACCGACGGAGAGTCTTCCGGGCCAGGATCTTGTCGACTCGGTCGACGGCGGAGAGGATCTGCTCGGCTTCGGGTCGCCCTGGGATCGGATGCCCACCGCGCCGGCCCCGGGAATCGAGGGGAGCGACACCGGGGAGAGCCCATCAAGCCGGCCCTCGTGGGCCGACGAGCGCCACGAACCTTCGACTTTCAGAAGCAGCAGCATCGGGTCAGCGAGCCGGTTCCGCGATTGGCATGGCTCCGTCGTCACCTGTAGTGACCAAACTGCGACACGGACCCTTATGGGGTCGCGCCGTTGGCGTTCCTCACCAGAATCCGAAGAGCCGGAAGAGTCTGGTGCCCGGAGGGGGACTCGAACCCCCACGCCGTTGCCGGCAAAGGCTTTTGAGGCCTCCGCGTCTACCGATTCCGCCATCCGGGCCGAGCGTCAGAGCCTACCGGCGGCCCCTTCGGCTGACGGAGGTCACTCGGCTCTGGTGAGCACCGAGCGCGGGTGGCGTCCGTCGACGTAGCCGACGAACGGCGGGTAGATGTTGTACCCGAGCAACTCCTGGAGGCGGTCTGGCAGCTCGCGGATCACCTTCCTCGGCACGGCCAGGCAGTGGTTCTCCTGGGGTCGGAGCCAGCTGACGACGTACTCCAGGATCACACCGAGGCGCGTCCGTTCGGTCTGGTTGGCCCCGCCGCCGTGCCAGAGGTTGCCCAGGTAGAACAGCACGGACCCGGCCGGCATCTCGGCCAGTGCCACTGAGTCGTCGGGACCCGGTCGCCGACCCACCTCCCAGCGGTGGCTGTCGGGCACGATGCGGGTCGCCCCGTTCTCCGGCGTGAAGTCGTCGAGGGGCCACATGGTGTTGACGACGACGTTGGGGTGCGGCTGTGGCAACGGGTAGATGCTGTCGTCGCGGTGGAGAACCTGGGCCTTCTCGCCTGGCCCAATCTGGATGCCGACCGGGGCGCTCAGTTGGTAGTGGCCGAGAACCCGGTCCATGACCTCGAGCAGGAGCGGGTCGATGGCCGGCTCGTCGAAGAACCGGGTCTTGGCGAACAGGGCGTAGATCCGCTGGGTCGAATACCCCTCGAAGTCGTTCCGACCGGTCGGGGTCTCGGCCAGGATCCGGAGCAGGTCGGCCTTGCCCGCGGCCACCTGCTCGCCGTTGAGCATCCCCTCGACGATGACGTAGCCGTCCACCTCGAGCCCGTCGACGACCGCACCCGGGGTGGCGCGCACCATGGTCGTCCGCACGGTGACACCATAGGCTTGGGCGACCCCGGGGGACCCGGGAGGCGGCACCGTCTGACGGGGCCAAGGAGTCGGGGGGATCAGTGTCGAGGACGTCGGAGAAGTAGGTGGCGCGTCGTCTGCTCGCACCCGACGGCTCCTCAGAGCCCGAACTCCCGCTGGCCCGACGACCTTCCACCTTGATGTCGACCTGGCCGATGTGGGTCCTCGGCTTCGTGGCGATGATCGACAACGTCGACCAGTACATCGTCCGTGGCGCGTCGAACCAGATCGAGAAGGCGTTCCAGGTCCACGACTTCCAGATCGGCGTCCTGTTCTCGGCATTCATCATCATGAACGGGATCGCGACGATCCCGGCCAGCTATCTCGGCGACCGTTGGAACCGGACCCGGATCATGGCCTTGACCATCGCGATCTGGTCGCTCATCAGCGCGCTCGGCGGGGTGGTCCCGGGGAGCGCCTTCGCCCTGCTGGTGGTGCTGCGGGGGGCACTCGGGTTCGGTCAGGCCATGACCGCCCCGGCCAGCTCGAGCCTCCTCGCCGACTACTACGAGATCGAGCGGCGCGGCAAGGCCTTCTCGATGCAGCAGTGCCTCAGCTACGTCGGGCTCGGACTCGGCCTCGTGATCGGTTCGCTCATCGGCACCCACTTCGGGCACCTCGGCTGGCGGCTCGCCTTCGGCGTCTCGATCATCCCGGGCTTGGTCATCGCCGTGATGTGCCTGCGGCTTCCCGAGCCGGTGCGGGGATCGGCCGACCGGGCCCATGTGACGGGCAACCACCAGCTCGAGGTGGCCGGGGCCGCGAAGCCGCCGCTGCCCGGCGGTGGGATCTGGGGATTCACCAAGACCATGGTGCGCGACTTCACCAGCGACATCCGCACCATCCTCAAGATCCCGACCATGCGGTACGCGCTGGTTGGGGTATCCAACATCTTCTTCGTGGTCACGGCCGTGGCCACGTGGATGCCCACCTTCTACGAGCGACAGTTCGGTCTGACCCAGGGCAAGGCCAACCTCGCCTTCGGCGCCCTGGTGGTCGTGGCCGGCATCCCGGGCACCCTGCTCGGCGGGGCGGTGTCGGACCGCTTGGTCAAGCGAGTCACCGGAGCCCGCATGGTCATCCCCGGGGTGTGCCTCGGCACCGCCGCCGCGTTGTTCCTCATCTCGTTCATCCCGATGCCGTTCGGCATCGCCTTCCCGATCGAGCTCCTCGGCTTCCTGATCGCAGCGTCGTCCCTGCCCGCCCTTCGGGCGGCCCAGGCCGACGCCGTGCCGGCCAACCTTCGCGGCACCGGCAGCGGGGCGTTCAACGTGGCCTCGATCATCTTCGGGTCGGCGGCGGCTCCGCTCCTGACCTCGGCGGTGGCATCGGCCTTCGGCGGCAACTACCGGGTGGCCTTCTCGATCGTCATGCCCTCGGCATTCGTCGGCGCCTATTTCCTCCTGGCCGCTCGACACCACATCGAGCGCGACAGCGCCAAGATCTTCGAAGTGGTGGTTGCCGCAATGGCGGACCAGGAGCCCCGTCCAGAGGAAACCGAGCCCGCGTAGCTCGACGGTGCCGATGCGGATCGAGATGGTCGAGGTCGTCGCCGCCCGGCTCACCCTGGCCCGACCGGTGCAGAGCGCCGGGCTCCATCACGCTTCCAAGCCCACCATCTTCTTGCGCCTGGTGGTAGCGGGGGGCGAGGGGTGGGGGGAGTGCGCCGCCACCGAGGAGACCCGGGAGCCCGACCCGCCGCTGCACGAGGTGGAGCCGGCGGTCGTCGACCTCGTGGTGGCCCGTCTCTTCGCCGCCTGTCCCGACGGCCAGCTGCCGGCGGCCGCGGCGGTCGCCGAACTGTGCCGACCGAGCGGGGTCGCCGAACGCATGGCCGTGGCCGCGCTGGAGATGGCGGTGCTCGACGCGGAGCTGCGGACCGACCGTCGGTCGCTCGCCGACCGGCTGTCGGTCGACCGAGCCAGCGTCGAGACCGGCGCGGTGGTCGGCATCCCGGCGGATCGGACCTTCGACCGCCTGCTCGAGGCGGTCGCCCAGGCCCTCGAGTCCGGCGCCCGCCGGGTCCGGGTGAAGATCGAGCCCGGCTGGGCTGCCGAGCCGTTGCTCGCGATCCGCTCCCGGTTCCCCGAGCTCGATCTCCAGGCCGACGCCAATGGTTCGTTCGATCCGGGGGACGGGGGGGAGTTCCGCTCCCTTGACCTCCTTGACCGCCTTGGCCTGCGGTGCCTGGAGCAGCCCTTTGGGCCGGGTGATCTGGAGGCGCATGCGGCGCTGGCCGAGCGCCTCGCCACCCCGATTGCGCTGGACGAGTCGCTGTCGTCACCCGATCGGGTCCGGGCCGCCGTGAAGTCGGGCGCCTGCTCGGTGGCCTGCCTCAAGCCGGGCCGCCTGGGTGGGGTGTTCGCCACCATGGCGGCCGCCGAGACTTGCGCCGACGCGGGGGTCCAATGCTTCGTCGGCGGGGTCTTCGAGAGCGGGCTCGGGCGGGCGGTGAACGCGGCATTGGCCGGGCGGGCCGAGTTCGGGATGCCCGGGGACCTCTCGGACCCGGACTCCTACCTGTTGGCGAACCCCTTCTCCTATCTCCCGACCGCCGCAGGGGCGGTGCGGTTGTCGGGAGCTCCGGGCCTCGGGGCCGAGGTCCGGCCCGAGGTGCTCGAGGCCGCCACCGTGTCGACGCGCCAGCTCGTTTTCGATTCCTGACCAGGGCCGAAAGCACCGGCTCGATGTCGCGACGGGGGGCGTACAATCGGGCGCCAATGCAACGGTTCTTCGTCGAGCGCCGGATCCGCGACGTGCACGACCGGCTCGTCCGGGCCCGCCAGGAGCTGGCGGTGCTCAACGAGCAGTACGGGGTCGTCGCCGACGCGGCCGAGGACGCCCGGCTGCGGTCGCTGGTCGCAGAGACCCCGCTCGCCGCCCACGAGTACGGCGAGGTGCAGCGGCACGCCGACGCGATGGCCCGGGCCCGCGAAGCGCTGCTCTCGAGCGTTGCGGACCTCGAGCGGCGGCGCGACGAGCTCCTCCAGCACGTCGGGGTCAAGCCCCGTTGAGCCAGCCGGCTTCCTCGACCCACACGCCCGTCCGCGTCGTCGTGGCCGAGGACGAGGCGATCGTGCGCCTGGATGTGAAGGAGATCCTTCTCTCGGCCGGCTACGAGGTGGTGGGGGAGACCGGGCGGGGAGACGACGCCGTGGCGCTGGCCGCCGAGACCAAGCCCGACCTGGCCATCCTGGACGTGAAGATGCCCGGGATGAGCGGCATCCAGGCCGCCCGAGAGATCACCAGGGACGCCCAGGTGGCGGTCATCGTGCTTACCGCCTTCAGCCAGCGGGAGCTGATCGAGGAGGCCCGCGACGCCGGGGTGGCCGCTTACCTGGTCAAGCCGTTCCGGCGCGACGAGCTGCTGGGGGCGGTCGACACGGTGCTGGCCTCGTGCCGGCAGGACTGGGCCATCGACGACGAGATCGAGCAGTTCGGGGCGGACGGCTCGGCGGCCGAGGACAAGATCGCGACCCGCCGGATCGTCGACGAGGCCAAGGGCAGGCTGATCGAGTCGGCCCAGATGACCGAGCCGGAAGCCTTCAGCTTCATCCAGCGGACCGCCATGCGCACCCGGACCCGGATGCGGGAGGTGGCCGGCCAGGTCATCGAGGGCACGCTGACCCCGTGAGCCCGAGCGCCGACGGGCCGTGGTGAGCGACCGCCCGAACGGTCCGCTCATCGTCCTCGACGGGATGTCCCTGGCCTTCCGGGCCTACTTCGCGCTGCCGCCGGAGCTCACGACGAAGGCCGGAACGGTCACCAACGCCGTCCACGGCTTCACCTCGATGCTGATCTACCTGGTGCGCGAGCACCGGCCCGGCGCGATGGCGGTCGCCTTCGACCCGCCCGGGCCGACCTTCCGGGACGAGATCCACACCGAGTACAAGGCCGGGCGCAACGCGACCCCCGACGAGCTCACCCCCCAGTTCGACATGATCCGCACCACCGTCGCCTCCCTCGGCATCCCGCTCGTCGAGGTGCCCGGCTTCGAAGCCGACGACGTGCTGGCGACCCTGGCCACCCAGGCCCGGGACCGGGCCTGCGACGTGATCTTGGTGACCGGGGACCGGGACGCCTTCCAGCTGGTCGAGGATCCCCACATCAAGGTCCTCTACAACCGGCGCGGGGTGAGCGACTACGCCCTCTACGACGAGTCCGGCATCGAGGAGCGCACCGGGGTGCGCCCCGAGAAGTACGCCATGCTGGCGGCGCTGCGTGGCGACCCGTCGGACAACATCGTCGGGGTCCCGGGGGTCGGGGAGAAGACGGCCGCCAAGCTGCTCAACACCTACGGGGACATCGACGGCATCTACGCCAACCTCGACAAGTGCACGCCCAAGCTCCGGTCCAATCTCGCCGAGGCCCAGGCGCAGGTCCGGGCCAACCTGCGGATCATCCCGCTCGTGCGCGACGTGCCGCTCGACGTGACCGTCGAGCACCTGTCCCTCGGCGGCTGGGACCTCGACACCGCCCGGGAGACCTTCACCGAGCTCGAGCTCAAGTCGACCTGGGACCGGGTGGTCCCGCTGCTGCGAGACGGGACCCTCGGCCCGCCGGGCCCCGGCTCGTCGGACCCCGCCGCGCTCGCGGTCGAGGTCGCGAACGCTGACCCGTACGGCAGCGTGACGGTCGGGCCGAGCCTCACCGAGGCCCAGCAGCTCGCGATCTCCGAGCGCCTGCCCGCGCTTCCAGGCGTGAGCATCGCGCGCCACGGCGTGCGCACCTACCTGT
>JBOGFV010000207.1:0-1940 GCA_050743525.1 Acidimicrobiales bacterium | reverse complement strand
GTCCCGGTTGGCCCTGACCTCCATGTCGATGAAGTCGATGACGATGATCCCACCGATGTCGCGCAACCGGAGCTGGCGGGCCACCTCCTCGGCCGCCTCCAGGTTGTTGCGGTAGACGGTCTCTTCGAGGTTGGTCGTCCCGACGTTCTTTCCGGTGTTGACGTCGATCACGGTCAGGGCCTCGGTCCGCTCGATGATGAGCGAGCCGCCCGAGGGCAGCCAGACCTTGCGGTCGAGCGCCTTGTGGAGCTGCTCGTGGACGTGGTAGCGCTCGAAGATCGGGAGCGGCTCCACCCCCAGGTCGTAGTACTCGACCCGCTCGGCCAACTCCGGGCTCACCGAGGCCACGTAACGCTGCACCTCGTCGAAGAGGTCCTCGTTGTCGATGATGACGGCCCGGTACTCGCCGTTCAACTCCTCCCGCAGCAGCCGCACCGCCAGGTCGGGCTCCTTGTAGAGCAGGCGGGGCTGGTCGGAGCGGGCCGCCGCCGACTCGATCGCCTTCCACTGCTCGAGCAGGCTGGCCACGTCCCTCGATAGCTCGTCGGCGGTGGCACCCTCGGCGGCCGTCCGGACGATGAGCCCGTGCCCGGACGGCTTCACGTCGTCGATGATCCGCCGAAGCCGGCGCCGCTCGTTGTCACCGAGGCGCTTCGAGATCCCAAAGGTGGTGCTGTTGGGAACCAGCACGGCGAAACGTCCGGGCAGGGAGACCTCCTGGGTCAGACGAGCCCCCTTGGCCCCGATCGGATTCTTCGTGACCTGGCACAGGATCGTCTGGCCCGCCTTGAGCACGTCCTCGATGCGGGGCTGCTCCTTGGCTGAGCCGGCCTCGACGTCGTCAAGGTCGTAACGGACGTCGCCCCGGTACAGCACTGCGTTCTTGGGGATGGCGATGTCGATGAACGCGGCCTCCATGCCGGGCAGGACGTTCTGGACCCGGCCCCAGTAGATGTTGCCGTCGATCTGGGTGGTCTCATCCGAGCCGCGAGCGACGTAGTGCTCGACGAGCGAGCGCCCTTCGAGCATCGCGATCTGAGTGAGCTCCGGCGCGACGTGCACGCACATCGAGTAGCGGCCGACCGAGCGGGTCCGGTTGGAGCGACTGCCCCGGCGACGTGACCGTGAACGGCGGGGGGCGGCGTCGTCCTCCCCGGACGGAGCATCGCCGGCTCCGTCAATCTGGTCAGGCCCGTCCGACCCGTTGACGCTCGGAGCCTCCGGTGCCCGGACGGGCACCCGCGTCGATGGAGCCGGTCGCGTGTCGCCGATGCGGGGGCGCGGCGGCGGGGCCACCATCGCCTCAGCGGCGGAGGCAACCCCGTTCGTCTCCGGGAGCCCCTCGGGGGGCGCGTCCAACCCGGGCGCCCCCGACTGGGGGACGCCGGACGTCGAATCGTTCATGAGGGAAGACCCTCCTCGAAATGTTCACGACGCACGCTCCATTGCGTGCGGAGCGGTGGCGGCGCGGGCGCGATCCGTCGTCAGCGGTTCGCATCGATCGCCGTCATGCTCGATCCACTGTTGCGTTCTGCGGGCTCGGGCCAGCACCACATCGGTGCCGAGCGCCTCGACCAGTTCCCTCGGGCGCACGCCACGGGGGCGAGTCGCCAATTCGGCGCGGAGCCAGCTTGTCGAGTCGTCGGACAAAGGGGTCCAATCGGGCTCGAACAGGGCCAGCGACAGCACCGAGGGCCGAAGATCGTCGTCGAAGGTTCGACCTTTGCGCTCTCGACGCACCGAAACGCTCGGAGCGTCGAGCAACCGCTCGACCCTCCTTGCCAGTTCCGATGCCGCCACGCGTACCTCCAGCTCCCAGGCACATGATGTTACTTCTTGCTGCAGCGAGTCAGTGCCACCCGGGAGCACCGACAGGGCGGCCACGTCGATGCCCTCGGGCAGGAAGTCGGACAACCGGTCGCCGAGTCCACCCAGGTCAC
>JBOGFV010000206.1:0-12309 GCA_050743525.1 Acidimicrobiales bacterium | reverse complement strand
GCGGCTGTGATCGGGCTGCCCGACCTCGGCCTCGAGGCCGCCGCCGCGATGGGGGTTGACCTCGCCCGGGTCGCGCTGGTCCCTGACCCCGGAACCGGCTGGGCGTCGGTGGCGGCCGCCGCGCTCGACGCGCTCGACATCGTCGTCCTCCGCCCGCCCCGCCGCTGTCGAGCCGCCGACGCGCACCGACTGGCTGGCCGGGCCCGCGAGCGCGGGTCGGTGCTCGTCCTCGCTGGCCCAGGGGGCTGGCCGGAGCGGCCCGACCTCGAGCTCGCCGCCCAGGTCGAGGATTGGGAGGGCCTGGGCCAGGGAGCGGGGACCCTGCGGCGGCGGCGCGGCCGTGTCGTGGTCTCGGGCCGACGCGCCGCTGGCCGACCGATCGTCGTGCCGTGCTGGCTACCCGGGCCCGACGGCCGGCTGGCGGCCCGTGGTTCGATGACGGCTCGGGTGCGGGCGGAACTCGAGACGATCGCATGGGCGGGGTAACCCGGACCCTCGTCGCGTGGTGTCCGGACTGGCCGGTGGTGGCGGCCGGGTTCGGTGGGGAGGAGCCGGTCGCGGTCCTGGCCTCCGGCCGAGTGGTGGCCTGCTCGGCCGCCGCGCGCGACAAGGACGTCGCGATCGGGATGCGCCGGCGGGTCGCCGAGGGCCGCTGCGCGGCGCTGATCACGGTTGGGCGCGACGAGGCGCGCGAGGCGAGGGCGTTCGAGCCGGTAGTCAAGGCGGTCACGGCGCTCGTCCCCGAGGTGGAAGTCACCCGCCCGGGCCTGCTCTCGCTGGCCACCCGTGGCCCGGCCCGCTATCACGGCGGCGACCGGGCCCTCGTCACGGCGGTGGGCGATGTCGCTCGCGAGGCGGTGGCAGAGGCCTGCGGCGTCGCGGCGGCAGTGCGGGTCGGGGTGGCCGACGGGCCGTTCGCCGCTGCGCTGGCGGCCCGGCGCGAGGTGGTGGTTCCCCGGTCGTGCACCGCCGAGTTCCTGGCCCCCTTCCCGGTCGGCATCCTCGGGCTCCCCGAGCTGGCCGACCTCCTGGTGCGGCTCGGCATCGGAACCCTGGGAGAGTTCGCGGCACTGGAGGAGACCCGCGTCGCGGCGCGCTTTGGTCCCGAGGGCGCGCTGGCTCACCGCCTGGCCAGGGGACTGGATGACCGGACGCTGCGCTCCAGCCCGCCGCCGGTCGAGTTGGTCGCGGTGGTCGAGCTCGATCCGCCGGCCGAGCGGGTGGACGTCGCCGCGTTCGCGGGGCGGCGGTTGGGCGAAGACCTCACCGCGCTGCTCGAGCCCCGGGGTCTCGTCTGCACCCTGCTTGTCATCGAGGCCGAGACCGAGCACGGGGAGTCCCTCGTGCGGCAGTGGCGCGCCGAGCTGGTCCTCGACGCGGCGGCGATGGGGGAGCGGTTGCGCTGGCAGCTGGAAGGGTGGCTGGCCGGCACCGCCGCCGATGCGCCGAGCGCCGGGATCACCCGGATCTCGTTTCGGGCCGGCGAAGTGGCGCCGGCCGGCGGAGAGCAGATGGGGTTCTGGGGCGGCCTCTCAGACGCCGACCGCCGGGCCATCCGGGGCCTCGACCGGCTGCGGGGGATGCTCGGGCCCGAGGCCGTCTTCACCGGCGCGCTGGCCGGCGGGCGCGGCCCGGTCGACCGGGTGGCCCTGGTGGCCTGGGGGGACACCCGGTCGAAGGCCGTCGAGGCGGGACCGTGGCCTGGACGCCACCCCGACCCGCCGCCGGCGCTCGTTCATCGCTCGCCCCGCCCGGCCGAGGTGACCGACGTCGAGGCGCGCCCGGTCTCGGTGAGCGCGCGCGGCCGGCTCAGCGCGGCCCCGGACCACCTCTCGGTGGAGGGGAGCCCGCCGGCCGCAGTGGTCGCGTGGGCGGGGCCATGGCCATGCGACGAGCGGTGGTGGGACCCCCGGGCGGGCCGGCGCCGGGCCCGGTTCCAGCTGCTGGTCGAGGACGCGACCGGCTACCTGTGCTTCGTCGAGCAGAACCGGTGGTTCGTCGAGGCCACCTATGACTGAGGGCGGCTACGCGGAGCTCCACGTCCACTCCAACTTCAGCTTCCTGGACGGCGCCTCCCACCCCGAGGAGCTGGTCCACGAGGCGGTGCGGCTCGGTCTCGACGCGCTGGCCCTCACCGACCACGACGGCCTCTACGGGGTGGTCCGGTTCTCGGAAGCGGCCCGGGTGGCCGGGATGTCGACGGTCTTCGGAGCCGAGCTCACCCTCGGACTCGAGCGCCGCCAGAACGGCATCGCCGACCCCGAGGGCGCGCACCTGCTCGTGCTGGTCCGCAACCCCGACGGCTATGCCCGGCTGAGCGCCGCGATCGCCGACGCCCAGCTGGCCGGAGGTGAGAAGGGGAACCCGACCTTCGATCTCGAGACCCTGTTCGGCGCGCAGGGCGGCCAGTGGCTGGTCCTCACCGGGTGCCGCAAGGGGGCGGTGCCGGCCGCGCTGGCCGCCGGTGGCCCGGCCGCGGCCGGGCGCGCGCTGGACCGGCTGATCGAGGGGTTCGGACGCGACAACGTGGCAGTCGAGCTCACCGACCACGGCCAGCCGGTCGACTCGGCCCGCAACGACGCGCTGGTCCGTCTGGCCGTCGGCCGCCGGCTCGACGCGGTCGCGACCTCCAACGCCCACTACGCGACGCCCTCGGGGCACCGGCTGGCCGCCACGCTGGCGGCGGTGCGGGCCCGCCGGTCCCTGGACGAGATGGACAGCTGGCTGCCCGGCGGCCCCGGCGCCCACCTGCGCTCGGCGGCCGAGCAGGCCCGCCGCTTCGCCCGCTACCCGGGCGCGGTGGAGCGGGCCGGCCAGCTCGGCCGGGAGCTCGCCTTCGACCTGCGCCTGCTCGCCCCCGGGCTGCCGCCCTTCCCGGTGCCCGACGGCCGCGACGAGATGCGCTATCTCGTTGCGCTGGTCGAGGAGGGGGCGGCGGAGCGCTACGGGACCCGGGGGGCCGAGCTGGTGCCGGGGGCGTGGGCGCAGCTCGACCACGAGCTCGAGGTGATCGCGGCGCTCGGCTTCCCCGGCTACTTCCTGGTGGTGTGGGACATCGTCCAGTTCTGCCGGCGCAACGACATCTACTGCCAGGGCCGCGGCTCGGCGGCCAACTCGGCGGTGTGCTTCGCGCTCGGGATCACCAACGCCGACGCGGTGTCGCTCGGGCTGTTGTTCGAGCGGTTCCTGTCGCCCGAGCGCGACGGACCACCCGACATCGACGTGGACATCGAGAGCGCCCGGCGCGAGGAGGTCATCCAGTACGTCTACGAGCGCCACGGCCGCCGCCACGCCGCCCAGGTGGCCAACGTCATCACCTACCGGCCCCGCTCGGCGCTGCGCGACGCCGGCAAGGCGCTCGGCCACGCCGAGGGGACCATCGACGCGTGGTCCAAGAGGATCGAGGCCCGCAGCTCGCTCGCGCAGACCGCCTGCACCTCGCCCGGCGAGATCCCCGAGCCGGTCCTGGCGCTGGCCGGCCGGCTCGACGGCTTCCCGCGGCACCTGGGCGTGCACTCGGGCGGGATGGTCATCTGCGACCGCCCGGTCGTCGAGGTCTGCCCGGTGGAGTGGGCGACCGCCCCCGGCCGCACCGTGCTGCAGTGGGACAAGGACGACTGCGCGGCGATCGGGCTGGTCAAGTTCGACCTGTTGGGCCTGGGCATGCTCGAGGCGCTGCACCGGGCCGTCGACCTCATCGCCGAGGCCGGCGGCCCCCTCTACGACCTGGCCGACTTGCCCCAGGAGGCCGAGGTCTACGAGATGCTGTGCCGGGCCGACACGGTCGGGGTGTTCCAGGTCGAGAGCCGGGCCCAGATGGGCACGCTGCCCCGGCTCCGACCCGAGTGCTTCTACGACCTCGTGATCGAGGTCGCCCTCATCCGGCCCGGCCCCATCCAGGGCGGCTCGGTCCACCCCTACCTCCGCCGCCGCAACCCCGAGGAGGCGGTCACGTTCCTGCACCCGCTGCTCGAGGGCTGCCTGGCCCGCACCCTCGGGGTGCCGGTGTTCCAGGAGCAGCTGATGCAGATGGCCATCGACGTGGCCGGTTTCACCCCGGCCGAGTCCGACCGACTCCGCCAGGCCATGGGGTCCAAGCGCTCGGCCGAGCGGATGGAAGCGCTGCGGGAGCGCTTCTACGCCGGGATGGGCGAGCGGGGGATCACCGGTGAGGTCGCCGACGCGATCTTCGCCAAGATGGCTGCGTTCAGCTCGTTCGGGTTCCCCGAGTCCCACGCGGTGTCCTTCGCCTACCTCGTCTACTCCTCGGCGTGGCTGAAGCTGCACCACCCGGCCGCCTTCACCGCTGCGTTGCTCAACTCCCAGCCCATGGGGTTCTGGTCGCCCCGCAGCCTGGTCGCCGACGCCCGGCGCCACGGGGTGGAGGTGCGCCGGGCCGAGGTGAACGCGAGCGGGGTGGGCGCGACCCTCGAGAAGGGAGAGAAGAAGGACGAGGACCCAGCCATCCGGCTCGGGCTCTCGGCCGTCCGCTCCATCGGGGACGCGGCGGCCGAGCGCATCGTGGCCGCCCAGCCCTATCGCGACCTCGAGGACCTGGCCCGGCGGGCCGGGCTGAGCGCCGCCCAGCTCGAGGCGCTCGCCACCGCCGGGGCCACCGAGAGCCTGGACGGCGGGGATCGGCGGGCCGCGCTGTGGGCGGCCGGCCCGCTCGGCCAGCTCGGCCAGGGGTTGCGCGGCATCGTGGTCGGGGCCGAGGCGCCGCCGCTGCCGCCGATGGACCGCGTCGAGCAGACGGTCGCCGACATGTGGGCGACCGGGCTGTCGGTCGACTCGTCGCTGACCGAGTTGGTCCGGGCCGAGCTCGACGAGCTGGGGGTCCTGACCGCGGCGGCCCTGCGGGAGGTCGAGGACGGCACCCGGGTCACGGTGGCCGGCGTGGTCACCCACCGCCAGCGGCCCGAGACCGCCCGCGGGATCACCTTCGTCAACCTGGAGGACGAGACCGGGCTCGTGAACGTCGTCTGCTCGATCGGCGTGTGGGCTCGCCATCGCCGGGTCGCCCAGTCGGCCGCCGCGCTGGTCATCCGCGGCACCGTCGAGTCCTCGGGCGGGGTGGTGAACGTGGTGGCCGAGCGGATCGAGCCGCTCTCACTGGCCGCGCCCACCTCGGCTCGCAATTTCTGCTGAGTGGATAGGTTGCCGAGATGGCGGCCGGCCCATGAACTTCCTCGCCCACTGCCTGGTCGCCGAGCGCGCCTGGATGGCCTCGGCCGACGAGCTTCTCGGGGCCACCCTGAGCGACCTGGCTGCGATGGCCGGGGTGCGCTTCGACGTCGGCGCGCTGCCCGAGGAGATCGCGGCCGGGGTGCGCTGTCACTGGGACGCCGACCGCGCCTTCCACGCCGACCCGGCCTTCGTCGAGGGCGCCGGCGCCATCCGTCGGGCGCTGGCCGCCGCCGGCGTCGCGGTGGGGCCGAGCCGGGCGGTCGGCCACGCTGGCTGGGAGCTGCTGCTCGACGGCACCCCGGCGGTCCAGAAGGGGGCCGCCCGCGGGTTCGCGACCGCCCTCGGGCGAGCCACCGAGGCCGCCGTCGCGCTCGGGCCGTCCGACGCGACGCGGTGGGCCGCGCTCGGCCGCCGTATGGGCGGCGGCGCGTGGTGGTCCGGGTACGCGGAGCCGGCCTTCGTCGCCGAGCGGCTCTTCGGGATGCTCGGCCGCCGCCCCCGGCTCGCGTTCGGCGCCCGCGAGCTCCCGGTCGTCACCGAGGTGCTCTCGTCGGTCCGCCCCGCCGTGATGGCCACGGCCGACGCGGTGCTCGACCGGGTCGTCGAGAAAGTGCGGGCTCAGGCCGGCGCGACGCCGACGTAGCGGTCGCGCCCGGGCATCGGGCCCTCGACCACCTCGGACGGAAGCCCGGCGGCCTCGAAGGCGGCCTCGTATTCGCGGGGCTCGAACAAGCGCATCTCGTGGTGGTCGACGAGGTGTTCGATCGCCTCGGCGGTGGCGATCAGGTGGTGCATCTCGAGCTGGGTCACCGCGCCGTGCCGTTCCGAGCGGCTCACCCGCACGATGCTGCGCCCACCGTCGTCGGCCACGATGACGCGCGGCGGCGACCCGTCCCGCCAGGCGTCGGGCCGCACCCAGCCGTCGACCACCAGCACCCCGCCCGGGGACAGGTGCCGGGCCATCGCGCCGACCGCCTGGTCGAGTTCGGCGGCGTCACGCAAGTAGCCGACCGAGCTGAACAGGCACACGACCGCGTCGAAGCGCCGACCGAGGTCCATCGTGCGCATGTCGGCCTCGACCAGCTCGACGTCGCCCAGCTGGCCACGCGCCTCCTCCAGCATGGCCGGCACCAGGTCGGCACCGACCACCTCGTAGTGGGCGCGCAGGTGGCGCAGGTGGCCCCCGGTGCCGCACGCGACATCGAGCAGCGTTCGGGCGCCGGGCCGGCGGCCCTGGACGAGCCGGTGGACTGCCTCGGACTCGGCCGCGTAGTCCTTGCCCATGGCCGCGTAGATCAGGTCGTAGAGGGGAGCGGTCGCTTCGAACATCTGGGTCCCGGCACAGGATGCCAGGCCCTGGCGTCAGGAGACGGGGTCGAGCAGGTCGGCGGTGTCGTGCTTCGGGTCGTTCACCAGGTCGGCCACCTCGACCAGGGCCAGTCGCCCGGCTTGGGCGGGCCGGAGCAACCGTCCGGCCTGGGCCGGCTCGAGCGCCTCGGGGGCGAGCCACAGCGCCCAGTCGTCCTCTTCCACGATGACCGGCATCCGGTCGTGGATCGCCGACATCTCCGGGTTGGCGATGGTGGTGACGATCGCGACGGTCCGCAGCACCTGGTCATCGGGGCCGTGCCAGACCTCCCACACGCCGGCCAGGGCCAGGAGCGCACGGTCCGGGTCGGTCGCGAAGTACGGCTTGCCCCGGCGGCGCTTCTGACCGGGGTCGTGGTACCACTCGAAGAAGCCGTTGGCCGGCACGAGGCAGCGGCGCCGCTCGAAGGCCCGCCGGAACGAGGGCGCGCTGGCGACCGTCTCGGCCCGCGCGTTGATGGTCTTGTAGCCGATGCTCGGGTCCTTGGCCCAGCTCGGGACCAGGCCCCACTTGAGCGTCCCCATCCGCCGGATCGCCCCGTCACGCGAGCAGACGACCGAGAGGATCTGCTGGGACGGCGCCACGTTGTAGCGGGCCTCCGGCTCGCTTTCGGCGACCTCGTCGACGCCGAAGGCCCGGGCCACCCGCTCCGAGGGCTCGTACAGGGAGAATCGACCACACACGGGAGGACCTCAGCCCAGTTCGGCGAACGCCTTCGCGATGGGCTCGAGCAGCGCGGCGCGGTGGGGCGGCTGCAGGGTCACGATGGCAAGGTCGAGCCCGAACTCGCCCATCTGTGCGGCCTGCTCGACGGCGGGGCCCGGATCGCCGTCGGCCCCCGGGCGCACGTGGGCCGAGATCATGATCTCGGCGGGGTCGCGGCCGAGATCCGCGCAGTGCTGGTGAAGCACCTGCACCTTGTGCCGGAACTCTTCCACCGTCCCGCCGACGAAGTTCCAGTGCTGCGCGAAGCGGGCCGCGGTGCGGAGCGTCCGGCGCTCGCCACTCCCGCCGATGCAGATCGGCAGGTGCGGCTTCTGGGGTCCCTTGGGCTCGCAGCGCCCGTTGGTCAGTTGGTAGTAGTGGCCTGCGAAGGTGGTCCGTTCGTTGGAGAGCAGCCCGACCAGGACCTCGCAAGCCTCCTCGAAGCGGTCGCTGCGCTCCTTCGGGGATCCGAGCTCGATGCCGTAGGCGCCGGACTCCTCGACGTTCCAACCCGCCCCGATCCCGAGGTCGAGGCGGCCGTCCGAGACGATGTCGAGCGTCGCGGCCATGTTGGCGAGCACCGCCGGGTGTCGATAGTGGATGCCGGTGACGAGCACGCCGAGGCGCACCCGGGAGGTGGCCTGGGCCAGCGCGGCGAGCGTCATCCAGCCCTCGAGGCACGGCCCCGAGGAGTCGGCGAAGATCGGGTAGAAGTGGTCGAAGGTCCAGCCGGACTCGAACGCGTCGATGTCGTCACCGGCCCGCCATACGTCGAGCATGTCGGACCAGATCGTGTTCTGGGGAGCGGTCTTGAAGGCGAGGCGCATGTCAGCGACTCTACGACCCGTCGAAGCGGCCGCCCCCAGGCGTCAGAGGCAGAGGGCGGGCGTGGTGCCCACGGCACCCGAGCTGATCGAGCTGCCGCCGGGCGAGTTGGCCTGGATCTCGTAGGTGTACTTGGAGCCGAGGCCCCCGGCCGAGGTGTCGGCATAGGTGGTGGTCGAGGCGGACACGTTAGCGACCTCCTTGAAGCCGCCGCTCCCGTTCTTGCGGAGCACGTCGTACGAGGTCACACCCGGGCCCGGGCTGGCCGTCCAGGTCAGCACCACCTCGGGTCCGAGGATCAGGAGCTGACACTCTCCCGTCGCGATGAGGCCGGTCGGCGGCCCCGGGAGCGGCAGGGTCGTCGTGGTCGTGGTCGTCGTCGTGCTCGTGGTGGTGGTCGTGGTGCTCTTGGTGCCCCCACCGCCGGTGCCGCCACCGCCGTTGCCGGGCTTGGTCGTCGTCGTGGTCACCCTCACCGGCGTCGTGGTGGTCGTGGACTTCGAGTCGCTCCCGGTCGCCGACTTCACCACCGTGGTGGTCGTCCCGTCGCCCTTCTTCGACCCGTCGGACGCGGTCGTCGTGGTGGTCGTGCCGTCGCCGCCGTGGACGGCCGGTTCGGGCGCCGCCGAGCTCTGGCCGCGCACCGGGGCGACGGCGCCGGAGATGGCGGGAGGGGTGGCGGCCGCGGGGGAGACCAGCGGTGTGGCGGCGGTCAGCCCCAGCACGCCGGCGGCGGCCACCCCGGCCACCACCGAATGGCTGGTCACCGCGCTGAGCCGAGCGGCGGCGCTCGCGAATTTGGCTCCGGTCAGGGACCCGAGCCACGAGAACGGCGCGACGAGCCGGAGCCGCCACACCGAGACGGCCAGGAACGCCCGGACCACGTCGGGGTCGAACTGGGAACCGGCGCAGGCGGCCAGTTCCTGGCGCGCCTTCTCCGGGGACATCGGCCGCTTGTAGGAACGGACCGAGGTCATCACGTCGTAGGAATCGGCCACCGCCACGATCCGCCCACCGGGCGAGATGCGCCGCCCCGCGATCCCGTACGGGTAGCCACCGCCGTCGTAGCGCTCGTGGTGCTCGACGATCGTGTGCGACCACTCGCCCAGCCAGCCCGCAATCGGCGAGGTCAGGCGGGCTCCCTCGAGCGGGTGGCGCCGGATGATCTCCCACTCCCGCGCGTCGAGCTCGCCCGGCTTGTTGAGCACGTCGGGATGGACGGTGAGCTTCCCGATGTCGTGGAGGAGCGACGACCAACGCAGCTTGTCCCGGTGGGCCTGGGGGAGGCGGAGCTCCTCGGCGACCATGTCGGTCAGGGCCCGAACCCGCTCGGCGTGGCCCCGGGTGGTCCGGTCGTGCGCGCTCAGGGTCGCAGCCAGCGTGACGATCTTCTCGGCGGCCACGGTGGGCTCGTCGGCCAGACCCTTGGTGCGCGCCTCTTCCACCTTGCGGTGGAGATCCCGGACACTCCCGGCCCGCCGGGCCACGGCCAGGCGCCGGGGCGCCCGGCCCGGGAAGGCCATCCCCATCTTCAACAGAACGGCGAGCGGCAGGACCTTGCGGGCCAGGCGCTCAGTGGACAGGAAGACGAGGGTGCAAAAGCCGATGGTCCCGAGCCACCAAAGAGCGAACCCCAGCACCGACGTGGGCACCGTGATGAATCGCTGGACCACGATGACCGACCCGATCGAGCAGGCCACCGGGAAGATCGCGATGGTGACGCCGACGATCGCGGCGAGGACCCGGCGGTCCTTCCAGCGATCGCTCTCGTGCCCAGCGGGCATCGGCACACCCTCCGTCCGACCCAGAGTTCGTCCACCGCGGCACGGCGAGGCGGACAGCCCGGCCGGGCGGTTTGCCCGCACGAAAATTACGAGGTGGCGGTTCGAACCTGGTGCATGGGTGAAGAATCGCTGGACAAGCATATAACTAATCAGATATGCTTGTTCCGATGACCCAGGCCGCCGCGCTGGAGGTGCTCGCCGAGCCGAGCCGGCGGCGCATCCTCGACCTGCTCCGAGAGGGCGAGCGACCGGTCGGCGAGCTGGTCTCGCTCATGACGTTGACCCAGCCGGCGGTGTCCAAGCACCTGCGGGTCCTCCGGGAAGCGGGTCTCGTCGACGTGCGGGCCGACGCCCAGCGCCGGCTGTACCGGGTCCGAGCCGAGCCGCTGGCGGAGTTGGACCGGTGGCTCGAGCCCTATCGGGCCTTGTGGACCAAGCGGCTCGATGATCTCGAGCGTCATCTCGCGACCAAGGAGGAGACCTGATGCTGGATGCGGTCCTTGATTCGACCGGCACCCGCCCGGTGGTGCGTCTCGAACGGCGCCTGCCCCGTCCGCCGGCCGAGGTCTGGCTGGCCCTGACCGACCGTGACGAGCTGGCCGCCTGGTTCCCGTGCGACATCATCACCGACGAGTGGAAGACGGATGCGACGCTGCGCTTCGTGTTCCGCGGCGGGGAGGCGGATGATCTCGACGGCACGGTGCTCGAGTGCGACGAGCCGGGGCTCCTCGCGTTCACCTGGGGTGAGGAGACCCTTCGCTTCGAGATTGCTCCCGATGGCGCCGGCTCGGTCCTGGTGCTGACCGACGAGCTGCCGGCCGCCTGGGCGGCCCGCAACACGGCCGGATGGGAGGCCTGCCTCGAGCGGCTCGAGGGCCGGGTTCCCGAGCGCGACTTCTGGAAGGGCCGCTTCGACCGCTATGTCGCGACCTTCGAGCCGCTTGTCGGCCACCAGGAGGGCCCGCCTCCGGCCCCTGACCCGTGACAATTTGACTCGGGGTCGCCGCGTCTAGTGTCCCGACGTCGGCTCGGCGAGGGGATTGCAATGGTCGTAGAGAGCAGGCCGCGGATCTCGCGCCGGCGGTTCCTGGCCGGAGGGCTCGGGGCCGCCGGAGCCGGGCTCATCGAGGCGGTCGGGTCGTCACCGGCCGGCGCCGCCAAGACCAAGGCGGCCGGGAGCGATCTCGGCGCCGTCGAGCACGTCGTCTTCCTGATGCAGGAGAACCGGTCCTTCGACCACTACTTCGGGACCTATCGGGGCGTGAACGGGTTCGACCACAAGAGCGATTCGTTCACCCAGGCCTGGCCGGTCGGGCGCAGCGGCGCCACCACCCTCTTGCCCTTCAACCTCGCATCGGCGACCGCGCAGCTGTGTTCGGGCAACAGCGCCATCCCCACCCATGACTGGGCCCCCCAGCACGCCAGCTTCGGTGCCGGCGACAACGCCAACTTCGTGTCCGTGCACTCGGCGCCTCAGTACGACGGGATCGTGAACGGTCCCCTCGTGATGGGCTACTTCACCCGCAAGCAGCTGGCCTTCTATTACGCGTTGGCCGACGCCTACACGATCTGCGACAACTACTTCTGCTCGGTGCTCGGGCCGACCCATCCTAACCGGCTGTACTTCATGTCGGGGACGCTCGACCCGTCCGGCGCCCACGGCGGGCCCATCCTCAAAACCGCCGGGCTCTCCGACGGCGATCTGGTCGGCACGCTCACCTGGGACACGATGCCCGAGGTCCTCGACGACAAGGGGGTGTCCTGGAAGATGTACCAGCCGCCCGGCACCGCGGTCGGCAACGGGACCGCCGTGGGCCTCGCCCTCGGATTCAACGTGATGCTCTATTTCAAGCAGTACATGAGCGATCCGAGCTCGGCGCTCTACCAGAAGTCGTTCCTTCCGACGTGGCCGGACGACTTCGCGCACGACATCAAGCACGACACCCTGCCGGCGGTCTCCTGGGTCATGCCGCCGATCGCCTACTCGGAGCACCCCAACAGCTCGCCGGCATCGGGGGAGTGGATGAGCCACCAGGTGCTCAAGGCCCTGCAGTCCAACCCCAAGGTGTGGGCCAAGACCGTGCTCGTCATCACCTACGACGAGAACGGCGGCTTCTTCGACCACGTGGTCCCACCGACCCCTCCGGCAGGCACCCCGGGCGAGTTCGTCTCCGCCTCGCCCCTTCCGAGCGACGCCGGGGGAGTGGACGGCCCGATCGGGCTCGGCTTCCGGGTCCCCACGATCGTCGCTTCGCCGTTCTCGGCCGGTGGGTGGGTCGACTCGACCCCGTTCGACCACACCTCGGCGCTCCGGCTCTTGGAGGAGCGATTCGAGGTGAAGGCCCCTAACCTGACTGCATGGCGCCGCAAGACGGTCGGGGACATGACCTCGACGCTCGGGTTCTCGTCGCCGAGCGACTCGCGGCCCTCCCTGCCGGC